>JBNMLT010000097.1:0-5153 GCA_050874965.1 Alphaproteobacteria bacterium | reverse complement strand
CTATTGCCTTGTATGGAATTTATTTTTTGTTAAAAAACAAAGAAGCTTGGAAAAATATGGCAAAAGCGTCGATTTATGGCGTTGGCCCTATACTTCTGTTTGTGGTTTATTTGCTATGTACTGGAAGTTTGCAGCGTTATTTTGAAACCAATTGGTTGCTAAATTCTAAAATAATGGCGGATATTTGGAACACTAGGATAAAAGATTTTAGTGATTTGTACAGTATATTGTTGTTAGGAGTTGGAGCGGCTATATACTTAATCTGGCAAAAACCAAACAAATATGTGACTATTTTATTAATTATGTATGCGATAGAATTTTTACTTCGGGTAACGTATATTTCAATTTGGATGTATTACTTTAAGATTTTAATCTTATATAACGCTGTGTTGGTTGGATTGGCGACTAGCAGTCTTTATGCCAAAAGAAAATGGCTGTCGTGGTGCGTTTTACCGCTTATGCTTATTTTTTGCGGAAAATTTTGGCTGTTTGAAGGGGTGAATCCAAATGAAATAGACACATTGAAAGTTTTGCAAGTAGCCACAACCATTTCTCAAAATTCCACATCAGAAGATGTTGTTTTAGGCCTTTCTGGAATACCGTTTGGTGTGTTTAATAAAAATCCTCATTATTATTGGTTTTCTTGGAGTTACATGGGGCGCTTGGATGAAAATAATTTTCATTACGCCGAGCCTTTTGACATCAATAAAATTATCAACGAGGTAAAACCTAAATTTGTGTATTATGAGGATTATAAAAAGAAAAATCCGGAAAAACGCGAAAAATACGCCATTAAGCCGAAACAATTATATCAAGTTTATCGTCCTATGATTTATGATACTTTATTTGTCCGTGAAAAAGAGTAATTTTTTGCAACTTTGGTATGTATAAACTTTTGGTTAAGACAAAGTTAATCATTATTTTGCTATTTTAAAGTGATGAAACTGCCTTAAAAGCGATTATCTTAGTCGATAACCAGAAAAGGATTAAAAATGGCAAATAAAAAAAATATGGGAATTGTGACTTCGGTTAATGGTAGTGTGATTGAAGCTGAATTTGCAAAACAACTACCGGCAATTTATAATGAATTGAAAATCGGTGGGCTTTCGGCGGAAGTACAGGGCTATATTGATGAAAAAACGGTGCGCGCTTTGGCTATGGGCTCAACAAAAGGCTTAGCCAGACAGACGGAAATTGAAGATACCGGACATCAAATAGAAGTACCCGTTGGAGATAAAATCTTAGGACGTATGTTTAATATGTTTGGTCAACCAATAGATAACGCCGGTGCTTTAAAAGATAGTGAGTATATGCCGATTCATGCTCAGGCGATTCCTTTGGAAAATAGGCAAACAGGTTCACAGATTTTTATTTCAGGCATTAAGGCCATTGATTTGTTGGCGCCAATGGAACGTGGCGGTAAAACCGGTTTATTTGGTGGCGCCGGCGTGGGGAAAACCGTGTTGATTACAGAGCTGATTAATAATATGGTGGGACGTTATGAAGGCGCAAGCATTTTTTGTGGTGTGGGCGAACGTTCACGCGAGGGTGAACAGCTTTACCGCGAAATGAAAGACGCCGGTGTGTTGCCGAAAACCGTTATGGTTTTTGGACAAATGAACGAAGCTCCAGGGGTCAGATTCCGTGTGCCGTCAACAGCGTTAACGATGGCGGAATATTTTCGTGACAGCGAAAAGAAAGATGTTTTGCTTTTGATCGATAATATTTTTCGTTTTGTGCAAGCCGGTTCGGAAGTTTCGGTTTTATTGGGGCAAATTCCGTCACGTGTGGGATATCAACCGTCGCTGGGAACAGATATTGCAGCGTTGGAAGAACGTATTTCTTCGACCAAAGACGCTGCCATAACTTCTATTCAAGCGGTTTATGTGCCGGCAGATGATTTTACTGATCCATCTGCGGTGCATACTTTCGCACATTTATCTTCCAGCATTGTGCTCTCGCGTGGTCGTGCAGCGCAAGGACTCTATCCGGCGGTTGATCCATTGGCGTCTTCCTCTAACATGCTGACACCACTGATTGTGGGCGAACGGCACTATAAAACAGCGGTGGCCGTGCGTAAATGTTTGGCTGAATATGAAGAACTGAAAGATATTATTGCCATGTTGGGTTTTGACGAATTACCGGAACATGATCAGCAAACAGTTTTGACCGCGCGTAAATTGGAGCGTTTTTTAACACAACCTTTTTACACAACTTATCAGTTTACCGGTATGGAGGGACGTTCGGTTGATTTGGAAAAAACAATTGAAGGTTGCGAGCGCATTCTTTCCGGCGAATTTAATTATCTTTCTGAAAACGATTTCTTTATGGTGGGCGATATTGCTGAAGTTTTGGCTAAAACTAAAGATAAAAAAGCCGCTTATGAAAAAATGCGAACCGAGGAGAATGTCTAATGCAATTGACGGTTTGTTCGCCTTTGGGCACGGTTTTGCAAATAAAAGTGTTGAAAGTTACATTTGAAACATTGAATGGATTTTACACGCTTATGCCAAAACACGTGGATTTTGTGGCGGCGATGAACCCGAATATTGTGCGTTACACCGATGAAAACAATGTGGAAAGTTATGTGGCTTGCCATCGGGGAATCGTAGTGAAAAAAGGACAAAATGTGACAATGAGTGTGCAAAATGCCATGCTTAGTCAATCTTTGGAAAGTTTAACCAAGGTTATTCAAAACGATTTTAAGGAAAATGAAGAAAGACGCAAAGAACTTAACTTGGCCATGGCTCGATTGGAGCTTGGTTTGGTTCGTGGTTTTAGCAAACTCAAAGGAGCGGAAAATGTCGGATGATTTTAACGATACGGCCGAAAAAGAAATTCGCAACACGCTTGTTCGGAAGGCACGGCAGTTAAAAATGCGCAGGCAACAGCGTTGGAACGCTGATTTGGGCATGATTGCTTCTTTGGGCGGTGTGATTATTGTGCCGGTTTTGTTGGGCGTGTTTGGCGGCGGATGGCTGGATGAACATTTTCCTTTAGCTTTTTCATGGCGCTTGAGCTTATTGTTTTTAGGATTGGTTTGGGGATTGGTTAATGGTTATTATTGGCTTAAATTTGAAAACACCAAAATAGAACGCAACGAACAGCGCATAAAACAAGAACTACAAAAGGATGAAAAAAATGAGCACTGAAGCTTATTTTATACAAATGTGGCGGCAAGCTGAAATATGGCAAATTATTGCGGCATTTTTTTGCGGTTTGCTTGTTGGTGTTATCTATTTTCAAAGCTTGCGTTGGAGCTTAGATCGTTTGAGCAAGGCCAAGCATAAAATTCGTTTTTTTGCCAGTGTTGCCATGTTGAGAATTTTACTTTTTTTCGGGGTGATGATGTTGATTGCGCAACGGAATCCGGTTGTTGTTTTGTTGTATGTGTTGGCCTTTTTTGTAACCAAAATGGTAATCGTAATCCGTGAAAAAGGACAGATTATCAAATTTGAAACGGAGAAAAAACAATGAAATGGCTGAATTTTGATTTTTCTCGTTGGTGGGATATTCCTTTGGTCGGACGGCAAATAGGATTGGATAGCTATGACAAAATAATTTTGTTTAAAATCGGTGATGTTGGTATAAATGTGACCATATTTAATAGTTGGCTGGTTATGGCATTGATTGTTTTGTGTTGCCGTTTGGCAACCAGAAATCTGTCATATGAGCGCAAGGCGTCGCGTTTGCAGGTGGCGTTGGAAGCGTTGGTGCTGTGGTTGCAAAAAGAAGCTAATGAAATCAGCGGTTCAAAAACCAATCAGTATTTAGGTTTGGCTATGGGGCTGTTTTGCTTTATTTTGATTTGTAATTTGTTGACAATTATTCCGTGGTTTCGCGCGCCAACGGCCTCAATCAGTACCACCATGGCTTTGGCAGCGGTTGTGTTTTTGGCAATACCATATTTTTCGGTTAAAAATGCCGGTGTGAAAGGTTATCTTAAAAAATTTATAGAGCCTATGCCATTAATGTTGCCTATGAATATATTTAGTGAGTTTTTTTCAAGCTTTGCGATGGGGTTGCGTTTGTTTGGTAATATGCTGAGCGGGGTGATGTTTGTGAGTATTTTAAGTGCGTTTATTCCCCTGATTGCGCCAATAAGCATGCAAAGTTTGGGACTTTTAACAGGATCAATTCAGGCGTATATTTTTGCTTTGCTGGCGGTGGTGTATTCGTCTAGCGTGCAAGGTGAAATTGCGCCGGAAACAAGTTTAACACATTTAGAAAAAGGAGAAAAATAATGGATGCAATTACTTTAATTGGAGCATTTTCGGTTTTGGGCGCTTGCATATGCATGGGCATTGGCAGTATCGGTTCGGCGCTGGGAGAAGGACGCGTGGCCGCTTCCGCTTTGCAAGCAATGGCGCAACAGCCGGATGAATCCAGCCGAATCCGCAGCACCATGTTTGTGGCAATTGCCATGGTGGAAACCACGGCTTTATATGCTTTGTTGATTGCGTTTTTAGTGTTATATGCCAATCCGTTTTGGAATTATGCCGTGGCGCAAGTTCAATAGTTTCATTTAGGATAAGCTGATGAGTATTGATTTTTTTACATTTTTTGCCCAGATGTTTAATCTGTTGTTGCTACTATATTTGTTGCGGCGGTTTTTATACCTTCCGGTGTTGAAGGCCGTGGATGAACGGCAAAAATTTATTGAGCGCGAACTCAAGAAAGCTGCTTCTTCACACAAGGCGGCTTTGCAAATGGAAACGGAATGCAAGCGAAAAATGTCAGAAATAGATATGCAAAAGCAAGAAATTTTGGCTCAAACCCGAAAAGACGCCTTGTTGCTTTCTGAAAAATTGTCTGACGAGGCAAAAGCTCAGCTAGAGGCGGATAAACTTTTGTGGAAACAGCGATTGGAAGCGGATAAAAACACGTTTAATTTAGCTATGCAAAATTTGATTGTGGAACATTTTAATCGATTGGCAGACAGTGCTTTGCGGCAAATGGCCGATGTGTCTTTAAACGATTTGATGTTGACGAAACTTAAAGAAAAAATTGAAAATTTGCCGTTTCGAAAAAAACAAGAATTTAAGGCGGCATATCAAAATAAAAAGCAATTGATTGTCCGTTCCGCTCAAAAGATTTTACCGGAGCAAAGGCAGAAATTTGAAGAATTTTCGCTTGGTCAATTTGAATTGTCT
>JBNMLT010000096.1:0-5199 GCA_050874965.1 Alphaproteobacteria bacterium | reverse complement strand
TGCAAATATTATTTTCGGCTCAAGCTATGATGAATCTTTAGCTGGTAAAATTCGTGTTTCAATTGTTGTTACCGGAATTAATGACGGAGAAAAGCAATTGGAACAACAACCAAGAATGAAAGAGCCATCCTTAATCGATCAAAGCTATGATGATGTTAATTTTATTCCGACGGTGACGCCGGTAATAAATGAAACAGAAAGTGATATTTCCCCAGTATCTTTAGATTTGCCTGAGGAAACTGTGATGCCGGAAACATTGGATGAATCTGAAACACCAGTTGAAGAAACAGAAAAAGTAAATTCATTGGAAAATGATTTTGCCTCTTTGGATAAATCCGACGAATTACCGGAAGTTCCACAAGCTTCAGCCTTGTTTAGTGCGATTATGAACAGTAGCGCCAACAAAGCAGATGATGTTGAGACAAGCAACTCTGAATTTAACGCAGTTGCACCTAAAGATGATGATTTCTTTTCTAGCCGAACATCTATTCAGAATGTTGCGGAAACAATTGATGAACCAGTTCTTTTTAGAGAACATGATACTGGAATTTTTAAAGATTCAAATCAAGTTGAAACATCTGAAAATAATGAAGAAACGGAAGATGCCGAAGATGTTAAACCAACTTTTATTGAACGCGTGATTGGCATTCGTTCACGTAAAAAGAATAAAGAAGAAACTGAAGACTTACCGGATAATATCGTAAAGTTTTCAGAAGATAACAATGATGACATGCCGGAACTTTCTGGCGATGAGTTGGATATTCCGTCATTTTTACGTCGTAAATAAATATTAGAATAAAATATATAATCAAGGAGTATATATCACCATGGAAAAAGCAAGCATCAATATACAACCTAATGCCAAACCGGTAAAACAAGATGATGGAAAAGCTCTGGAACGGTTAGAAAGAAAAGCAAAAGTTTATAAGGTGTTAAGCCGTATGGCGGATGTTGCGGCAGTGGCTGGCGTATTGGCCGCGGCCACGCCGGTGGCTTTGACCCTGGCGCCTGTGGCCGGAATTTCTGTTGAAGCCCAAGCCGTTATTGCGGCGAGTGTTTTGGCATATGCGGCGATTAAAAATCGTGAAAGCACCATTAAAGATAAAATGGCAGCTTTGCAATATAAGTTGAATCCGAAAAACTATGTCCAAACAAAAATGAATAGTATGCGGGCAGAATTAAAGCAAGATGTATTTGAAAGAAGTGTTAAAGCAGGAATGATGAAACATGAAGCCGGAAATGAAAGCATTGCGAGCGGTGAACAAATTAAGGCTTATGACAAATCAATAAAAGATAAAACAGAAAAATTAAATATTTTAACAAGAGCGCAAAACTTGGCAAAACAAAATAATAAGGAAGATACTTTTAACCGCTTGGCTAATGTGGCTACAAAAGTCGATGGACACTTGTCATCTAAAAGTCATAAAGGATTGGCTATCGGCGCCGCTTTGCTGGCGATTCCTTCAGTTACTTTAGGTTTGGGTGTAAGTAGTGCTCTTGTTGTTGCCTCCGCGGCAGCCATAGTGGCTATGTCGGCAAAAAAAGCCATACAGCGTAAAAAAGAAGAAAAAGAATCTAAAAAGAGCTTTGACTTGTTGAAAAAATTTATTGGCAAACAGCAACAAGCTAAGGAGTAAAGTACATGGCTGTGGACATTATTTATAAAAATGCTAATTTTTTGTTTGATCGTGATGGGGTTATGATTGTGACGTCTATCGAAGATGCAGGAATCATTATTCGAGGTGAACTTATATATGATGGAAAAAATACTGTGGTTCTAAATCGAAATAATAAAGAATTCTTTGGTTTTAAGAATATTGCGCCAATAGTTCGTGAAAAATTGAAGAATTCTGATTATGTCACGATCATAGAACAAAACAATAAAGAATTATATTCTTACGATGTGGTTGTTCATATGGTTCCTGATTTGGGATTGCCAGATGATTGGAATGAATATCAAGAGGAAGTGGTAAAAGATTTGCAAGCTAAATTTTCTCCAGAAGAATTGCAAAAGTTAAGCGACCAATCGGAATATTTGTTAAAAGAATTATCTAAATAAAGCTATGATTAAAAAATGAAGTAAGAAAGACGAATTTCTTACTTCATTTTTTTGTGAATGAAACTTTTTAGTCGGCTAGCAGCTGAAGAATACAAGGCTCTTCAGTTGAACAAAATGAACAAATTTGAACGGTGTCTACCGGTGAAAATGGAAGTTTTTTAATAATTTTCCCTGAACTGCTCTCACATTCACTACTAATCTCAATACTATTCTTATATCTGTCTGAACAATGGGTTAAAAATTCATCACCATCAGAAGAAACAAATGCAATAAACAAAAGGCTAGACAATGCGTTCCAGTCGGCATTTGCGAGAGCTAAACATTTTTCTGTTGTTCTCAAAATTAGAAAAAATACAATTGAATGTTCCTCTTTTCCGTCACTCCATTCGTTTATAGCAAATTCATCACCAAAAGAATCCACTAAAGTTTTACCATCACTACTGATAAGTTCCTCAGGAATTACACCCATTTGAATGGCTGTTTCATTATTCAAACCTTTATGATCTTTTTGTTGCGCGTAAAGAATTTGCGTATTTGAAATAATGGTGGAGATTTGTTGCAGAAGAGTGTTTGTTTTAAACTTTATCATCGCCTTGGAATAGCCGGCAATCCCGCCAACGCTCAGCACACCGATGATGGCGAGGACGCCGAGCATTTCAATCATGGAACGTCCAGAGGAAATCGCGTGTAGCGGCGCATCTAAAGCGGTTTTACGCTGTCTCAAAAAATTCATGTACGTCTTATGTACATTAGGATTTTTCTCGCAGCTAGAAACCACTTTATCTACACCACTCTTCGCGGTTTCGAGAGCGCGTGTCTTTTGCGCTCGTGTGTTTCTTTTGTACACGTCACTTAAAAATCCCGTCGCATCTGGCGCGCATCGTGTCTGAATGTTGTTATAGTCATTCTTTTTGGGAAAAATACTTTTCACCATTTTCCCGTCATACTCGGGCGTGACGAACAGTCTGACCCGAGAATCTAGATCCTCGGGACGGGCTAAAAGCCACGCCCGAGGATGACAAAAGAGAGAGTTTATCTTAATATGTGTTTTTAGTCGTTCCAAAAGTGCGGCGCATTGACACGCAACATCCAAGCCCTTGATAAGACCCCGTTCTCTGCCATACTCGGGCGTAGAAATATCCACACCATTTCTGTCATACTCGGGCGTAGAAATATCCACACCATTTCTGTCATACTCGGGCGTGACGAACAGTCTGACCCGAGTATCCAATAAAGGAGAGTTTTTCGCATGGATTCTCGGAATAAATCCGAGAATGACGTTTAAGGTGTGTTTGAGAATGTTTGTGCTTAACCCTTTATTTCCGTCATACTCGGGCGTAGAAATATCCACTCCTTTCCCGTCATACTCGGGCTTGACCCGAGTATCTAGATTATCGGGACAAGCCCGATAATGACAGCTTTGAAAAGCTGACTCAAATTTTTTCAAAAAGTGGCGAAAACCGTGTTTAGAAACTTTAAAACGCTCTGAAATCGAATGTTTAGAATTTACAGAGAGAGAGAGAGACCTTTGCTAAGCTTTTTTCCATCTTTCTTTCCTCTTATTTTGTACTGAAATTGTACTCGAAATGATAGGTATTCTCTGTTAAAATATCGTTAAAATGCTTAAAATTAAAAAAAAGACCTTACATGAGGTCTTTTCAAAATGGCGCGCTCGGCGGGACTCGAACTCACAACCTTCTGATCCGTAGTCAGATGCTCTATCCAATTAAGCTACGAGCGCAACAACAGTTATTCTAATAGAACAAAAAAAATATAAATGCAAGAACTTTTTTAATTTTTTTTATAATTTTACACAAGAGCTTAATTCTTTAATTGTTTTTTTAATAAAAACACTTTACAAATAAAGCATTATGAAAAGTTAACTATAAATATAAGGCTTATATAATGAAAAAAATCGCGTTATTTTCGGCAACAGTATTTTTATTGGTTGCCTGTGCGGCAAATGAAGTTCAATTTCAGGGTGTTAGTCCGTCTCCGGTATTGAATATATCTAATAGTAGTGGCTCTTTTGTAGGTAAAAAAGTCAATGAATTTACACGAGAATATAACAATATTCATAACACGGTCAATGCAAGTGCTCGAAAATTGGCTCAGATCAATCAGTCGATAGTTGAAGCTGATTCGGAGTATAATACCATCATCAGCACAATTGAAACAAAGTTGCAAAATGGTACAACTCCTTCTAATCCGGATTTGGTGGCTGCTCTGAGTAAAGCTCAAGAAAACTTGGAAACATTAGAAGACGGAACACAAAAACTAGCGTCTGTGGCTTCAGATGTGGTGACTCAACAAGAGAAATTATTTGCTTTAAAATCCACTGTGAGCGCCACATATGCCATTCCGGGAGCATATGATGTTGATCACTCTGACTTAAATATAATTTCAACGGCTTTGGAACAGCAAGAAAACACAAATGCTGATTTATTGTCCATGGTCAAAGCCGACATTGCGGAAGAACAAATAAAATCTCAGCAGTTTCGCTCTGAAATTACTCGCTTAAATGTGGATGTGGCAGCAGGCTATTCTCGAGTTGAGACTCACAAAATGAACCTCGATTCGTCTTCCGGTTTCAAGACTATAAAACCGGTACGTGTTCAAAAAACATTGGCAAAAAACAAATCTATCCGTACTAGCAAAAAGCGTGTAAAATTAGGGAAAAAAATTGGCGTGATCGAAAATGTTGAAACATCCCATAATATGAAAAACAAAAAATCAACTACAAATGCTTCAACCGCAAGTGTACAAAAGGCGTTACAGGCAAAAGAACCAGTGCAGGCCGCAACTGTTGTTGAGGCGGTTAAGCCAATTGAAGGTACTATCTTTTCAAAAGATTTTCCAAATGAAAATGTGGAATATTATTCTGAATTAAGTTCAGCTGTGCAGAAATCATTGAAGAACAATCCGGATTCGCATTTTGAGGTTATTGCGGTGATGCCTATGGATACAATGGCGCAAGAATATGCGCAGAATGTGGCTGCTAAAATTTTTGGCGATTTGTTGACAATGTTAGTTCCGGCAGAAAATCTTACAGTTAGCGCTCGGAGTGAAATAGGTAAAAAAATTCCGACAATTGTTGTTGTAAAAAAAATAAAAATGTCAAACTAAGTTAAAAAACACAT
>JBNMLT010000095.1:0-5288 GCA_050874965.1 Alphaproteobacteria bacterium | reverse complement strand
GTCCGGCGAAGATATGTATTATACTACCGAACGTATGTGCCGTATTGTGGAAGCCATTAAAAAATTTGATGTGGCTATAACGCTTAGCATGGGTGAAAGGTCGTACGAAGAATATAAAGCCTTTAAAGAAGCGGGAGCCGATAGATATTTAATGCGAATAGAAACAACGGATAAAGATTTGTATCATAAATTAGATCCGAATATGAGTTGGCAACATCGTTATGAATGTTTGCTTATGTTAAAAGAACTTGGTTATGAGCTTGGCTCGGGAAGTATGGTGGGGCTTCCGGAGCAAAGTATTGAATCTATTGCCGATGATTTGTTGTTTATGAAAGAACTTGAAGTTGATATGGCGGGAATTGGTCCTTTTATTCCGCATCAGCATACGCCATTGAAAGACGCTGCGGGGGGAACTTTGGATTTGGCTTTGCGCACTATGGCTTTAATGCGTTTGCTGTTGCCGGATATTAATATTCCAGCCACAACAGCCATGGAAAGTTTGCATCCGCAAGGGCGGATTAAGGCTTTGAAGGGAGGGGCCAATGTGGTTATGCCGAATATTACGGAAGGAGAATATCGCAAGCTTTATGAACTTTATCCGGGAAAAATTTGTGTTGATGACACGCCGGCGCATTGTCGTAGTTGCATCGGGTTAAAAATTATGAGTATTGGACGAACTATCGGTCAAGGTTACGGGGAACATAAAAAACGCAATTAACTCTTTTAATTTTGAAAAAATAGTGATATTTTTTTCTAAAATTAATATTAAGGATTTAAGGTATGAAAAAATATTTTTGGTTTGTATTGCCTTGTTTGTTTGCCTTTTCTGTTCATGCTCAACTATTGTTGGCAGAGGAAGATGAAAACGCGGAAAATGATGAATCTGTTATTTCTGAACAAAATGAACCTGAAGAAGAAACTTCTGCCGAAAATGAAGAAACAACAGAAAATGTTGCTAATAATGAGCAAATGGAAAACAATGAAGAGGAGCCGTCAGACGCAAACAACGATGAAAATGCAAATCAAGAAATTCAACCTAAACCGGTAGAATATTTGCCAAATCCAAGTAATTTTTCCGCCAATTTTATGGCATCTTTGTACCAATGCCAACCAAATCAGGAAGAGCAAAATATTTCTGGTCATGAAGAAATTGCCATTGTGGGGAAATTTGATAACCGTTGCCGTCTGAAATATGATGATTTTATACTTTCCATACCAAATGAATTGCTTCCAAACATTCATAGTATGGATGATATTCGCAAACTTTTACAAAATAAAGACTTTACGAGTTATCAGCCCAAATATGAATATTCAGGTTTGTTGCAGGAATTAAATATTTGTGGCAAAAGTCAAAACTGGCATAGCGCTTATTTACATCGTCAAACCAAAAATGAGGTGACCATAACCAAGGGGTTGACATCAAAAGTTGAAAACGGTGGATGTAGCGTTCGTTTGTTGAATCAATTGAATATCGGTGAAATTTTTTCTGATTATAGTGTTGTTTGTGAAATTCCGGCCAATGATATGCTTTTAATTTTGGACGCTTACAAAGATTTGCTGGCAGAGGATAATCCTTCAGCGGATGAATTGCAAAAAGCAGATGCGGAAATTATGTATCGTTTGCAACAAGTCGGATATTGCCAAAAACCAAAAAAATAATTGATGATTATCTCAAAATGAGAAAGGTCGCCTTTTTTATTCAAGTGCGGCTTTTTTTTGTTTTTTACATGTTAAAAAGTTCTATTGAAAAGGTTATGCCGGTGATTATCTCATTAGGCGAACTCAAATATTTTCAACACAATTTTTTAAAGGAGACATATGATGACATACGGTGTTCGTTATCCGACATTAGCGTTTATTACAGGCGGTACAGGACAAGCCAACGAGGGAATTCCGCCACAGCCTTTTGAAACTTTTTGTTATGACTCGGCTTTAATGGAAGCTAAAATAGAGAACTTTAACGTTGTTCCATACACATCGGTTTTGCCAAAAGAAGTTTACGGCAATATCGTGCCGGTGGATAAGGTGGTAGGACAATTTAAGCATGGAGCGGTCCTTGAAGTTATTATGGCTGGACATGGCGCCAGTCGTGACGAGCATAAAGCTATTGCCACCGGTGTGGGTATTTGCTGGGGGAAGGATGCTAAAGGCGAACTGATTGGCGGTTGGGCTGCTGAATATGTGGAATTTTTTGATACTCATATTGATGACGATATTGCCCGCGGTCATGCGGAAATGTGGCTGAATAAATCGCTTAACCATGAGTTGGAATTACGTGGTGTTGAAAAACACAGCGAGTTTCAGATGTATCACAATTATTTGAATATTACCGAACAGTTTGGTTATTGTTTAACCTGTTTGGGATTTTTAAATTTTGAAAATGCCGAACCGGCAAAAATTTAGAATAACAACTTGAAAAGGCGGCGGAAAAAATTTGCCGCCTTGAATCTTATTGCGAAAGGAAAATTTATTATGGCAGATAAAAAGAAAATATCTGCTGATAACACGGTCGCGCAAAATTCAAACTCTGGTTTGGGCGTGTGGGCGTTGGCCGCTATTGTTGTCAGCTCTATGATAGGTGGCGGAATTTATAGTCTACCACAAAATATGGCAGCCGGTGCGTCGGCGGGAGCTGTGCTGTTAGCTTGGGTAATTACTGGAATAGGCGTTTATTTTATCGCCAATACTTTTCGAATTCTATCCGCCGCCAAACCAGATTTAAAAGCTGGTATTTATATGTATAGCCGTGCCGGTTTTGGCCCTTATGTCGGTTTTACCATCGGATGGTCATATTGGTTGTGTCAAATTTGCGGAAATGTCGGTTATGCCGTTATTACCATGGACGCGCTGAACTATTTTTATCCACCGTATTTTGCCGGTGGAAATAATTTAGTCTCGATTATTGGCGGTTCCATTTTAATTTGGGGCTTTAACTATTTGGTTTTGCGTGGTATTAAACAAGCGACTATTGTTAATTTAATTGGTACGGTGGCTAAGATTGTGCCGTTGATTTTGTTTGTGTTGATTACGGCGTTGATGTTTCATTTTGATAAATTTGAGTTTGATTTTTGGGGCGAAAATGTTTCTACAGCGGCTAAATTAGGTGGACTTTCAACCCAAATTAAAAGCACAATGTTGGTAACGTTGTGGGCCTTTATCGGTATTGAAGGCGCGGTGGTAATGTCTAAACACGCCAAATCTCCAAAAATAGTGGGACGAGCCACGTTTTTGGGATTTATATGTTGCTTGGCGATTTATGTCTTACTTTCATTACTGCCGTTCGGTTTAATGAGTCAAGCTCAATTGGCTGCTGTGCCAAATCCTTCAACCGCCGGAATTTTGGAAGTTTTGGTTGGCAAATGGGGCGCGTGGTTAATGAATATAGGATTGTTGATTTCAGTTTTGACCAGTTGGTTGGCTTGGACAGTGGTTACAGCGCAAATTCCACAAGCCGCCGCAGAAAATGGTACTTTTCCTAAAGAATTTGCTAAAGAAAACGCGCAAGCAACGCCAACTGTTTCTTTGTGGGTAACCAGCGCATTGATGCAGATTTTTATGTTGTTGGTGTATTTTTCCGGCAATGCTTGGAACACTATGTTGAGTATTACCAGTGTGATGGTGCTTCCGGCTTATTTTTCCAGCTGCGCTTATTTATGGAAAATTTGTGAGGATCATGAATATCCAATGAATTTTTATATAAAACGCTCAGCCGCTTTGTTTTCTGGCATAATGGGATCTGTATATTCCGTTTGGTTAATTTATGCCGCTGGATTAAACTATTTGCTCATGGCAGTTATTTTTATGGCTGTGGGGATTCCAGTTTATATTTGGGCAAAAAAACAGCATGAGCCAGAAGCGCCGGCATTTTCGGTGGGCGAGGGAATTGTCGCCGGTTTTGTGGTGGTAATAGCTTTGTTTGCTGTTTATGCATTGGCTCGAGGAATTATCAGCGTTTAAGAAATCTCTAGATAAAATTTTACCCCGATATGTGTATAACATCTTAAATCGGGGTAATTTTTTATGTGCTAATTTATTCCTTTAGGGTTCTTTCAATCAGTGCAACCCATTTGTCTATAACGCTTTGCGGTGAATAACGTTCCATGTCTTTGCGGGCTTGTTCGCCCATTTTTATGCGTAAAGACTGGTCAGACATCAGTTTGGCGAGTTTAGCGGCGTAGTCATCAACGTCTTTGACCAAAAATCCGGTTTTACCATCAATAATCAATTCATTAATCGCAGGCGCCGAAGCAAAACCAACTCCCGGCAAACCAATAGCCAAACCATCGGCCAAACCATAACCAAATCCTTCAGAAAAGCTCGGCATTGTGACAATATCCGAATTCAGATATTCTTGCGTTATATTGTTGGAATAGCCTTTAAAAAGTAAACGGTTTTGCAGGTTGAGTTCTTTGACTCTTTTTTGCAGGTGTTTGAAATATTTTTGATGTTTGCCTTTTTTTACTTTACCAAAAAACAAAACTTTCCAATTTGGAAATTTATCGGTTATTTTGGCAAAAGCTTCAATTAACAAATGTTGGCGTTTAAACTGCTCGGCAATTTGAGCAACATGAATTATTGTGTTTTTAGCAATACTTAAATTACAGCAAGATTCTGGAATTATAACCTGATTAGGAATAACTTCCACTGTTTTGTTCGGGTAAACATCTGTTACTTCTTTTTTGAAACTATTCATTAAAACCTGCACCACGTTGGCGCGCGCAAAAGCTTTGTCAGTAGCTCGGCGACGGAAACCGCGGCGGACGTTAGCAAAAATTTCGTTCGGAGGATTATGCATCATCATAATTATTGGAATGTTATGCGTTTGCCTCAAAGTGGCATTGATTAAGTCATGATTAAAATAGCAAATTATAATGTCTGGTTTTTCTTTGGCAAAAAGCTTTTGATAACGCAAATGGGCAATAGGTAAAAAATTGCGTAATCGTAACCATAAATTATATAAAGAATTAGAAGTTTTGGCGGCAAGGTTTATCTTTTTGACACGTTTGTCAATGGCTACTGGTTCACCGGCGTGAGAATATGAATCGGCTACTAAAACCACGTCATAACCACGCATTGTCAGTTGAGACGCAAAATTACAGACCCATTTTGTGTTAAAATTATTTCGGTCTTTAAGTAACATAATTTTAGTCATATGCGGAAATCCTATCAAATATTGAAATATTTAAAAAGATTAATCGTTGCCGTGATAATTGTCAAAGATTTTTTGAATAGCTGTTTGAACATTACATTTTTGGGATTTTGAAAAAACGGCTGAAAATATAATAAAT
>JBNMLT010000094.1:0-5303 GCA_050874965.1 Alphaproteobacteria bacterium | reverse complement strand
TAATTAATCAGGGAATTGAAAAATATTTGAGCGATAATATTAAAACAATTGCATTAAATTAAACTAAAGTGGGGAAAATTTGCGAAGGGCTATTGTCGAAAGGAAAAAGCGACCCTATATAATGTAAAGATGTATATTGGACGGAGTAAAGCAAGTATGCAAGAAAATATGGAAGAAAATGTGACGCAAAGCAAAACAGAATTGGTTTTGCCTGTTTTGCCGTTGCGTGATGTTGTGGTTTATCCCAAAATGATTGTACCGATTTTTGTCGGTCGTGAAAAATCTATTGAGGCGGTGCAAAAGGCCAATGATAAAGGTTCGGATATCGTGCTGGTTATGCAAAAAAAAGCCGATATTGAAGTTCCTGAAGCAAAAGACTTGTATAAAGTTGGTACTCGTGGCAATATTTTGCAAATGCTGAAATTGCCGGATGGTACCGTAAAAATTTTGGTGGAAGGAATTGAACGTGTTAAAATAAAAAATATCAAAAATGAAGGCAGCTATTTTTCAGCCGAGGTTGTGGCGTATCCTCAAGAAAAAGAAGATGATACCGAAATGAAATCTTGGGCAAGGGCTGTTGTTAGCCAGTTTGAGGAATATATAAGACTTAATAAGAAAATTCCATTGGATGTTGTGCAATCTGTTAAACAAATTGAAGAATATGACAAGTTGGCCGATACAATAGCTTCTCATCTTGCGCTAAAGACAGAAGATAAACAGTTTTTGTTAGAAGCCGGAAGTTTAAAAGAGCGCTTAAATAAATTGTTGCAGTTGATAGACACGGAAATGATGGTTTTAGAAGTTGAAGATAAAATTAAAAACCGTGTTAAAAAGCAGATGGAAAAAAGCCAGAAAGAATATTATTTAAATGAGCAGATTAAGGCTATTCAAAAAGAACTGAACAATGGCGAAGATGGGGATGAATATGGCAACTATTTAAAACGCATCAATTCTACAAGGTTTAATAAAGAGGCCAGAGAAAAAGCGTTGGCAGAACTTAAAAAATTAAAAAGCATGGGAAACAGTTCGCCGGAAAGTTCTGTGATACGCAATTACTTAGATTGGCTTTTGGATATTCCTTGGGATAAAAAAACAAAGTTAAACAAAGATTTGGAAAAAGCTATAAATGTTTTGGAAGAAGACCACTACGGACTGGAAAAAGTTAAAGAACGCATTGTAGAGTATCTAGCGGTTCAGTCGCGCTCAAAGCATATGAAGGCGCCGATTTTGTGTTTGGTTGGTCCTCCGGGGGTGGGTAAAACATCATTAGGAAAATCAATCGCACGCGCGACAAATCGTAATTTTGTGCGAGCTTCGTTGGGCGGCATGCGCGATGAGGCCGAAATCCGGGGACATAGACGCACTTATGTCGGCGCTATGCCTGGAAAAATTATTCAATCAATGAAAAAAGCTGGAACATCTAATCCATTGTTTTTGCTTGATGAAATTGATAAACTGGGAAATGATTGGAGAGGTGATCCAAGTTCCGCGTTGTTAGAGGTTTTGGATCCGGAGCAAAATTCAACATTTAATGACCATTATTTGGAAGTTGACTATGATTTGTCTGATGTTATGTTTGTTACAACGGCAAATTCTTTGGATATGCCTCGTCCTTTGTTGGATAGAATGGAGATTATTCAACTTTCCGGTTATACAGAGGATGAAAAAATAGAGATAGCTAAACGTCATTTACTGAAAAAAGTGTTTGATGAAAATGCTGTAAAATGCTCAGAATTACTGATTACGGACAATGCCATCCGCGATATCATTCGTTACTATACGCGTGAGGCGGGAGTGCGTAACTTAGAACGTGAGCTTGCCACCATAGCGCGTAAGGCGACCAAAGAAATTTTGTTGCAAAAAGGAAAATGTGTTAAAATAGAAGTGACATCTGAAAATTTGGAAAAATATTTAGGTGTGAAACGTTTTAGCTATGGTGAAGCCGAAAAGCAAGACCATATTGGTGTTACAACGGGACTCGCATGGACAGAAGTTGGTGGAGATATTCTCTTTATTGAGGCGGTGGATATGCCTGGTAAGGGAAAAGTCACGCAAACCGGAAAACTGGGAGATGTGATGAAAGAGTCTATTGAAACCGCGTATTCTGTGGTTCGGGCACATTCTAGAGACTTGGGAATAGATTCTGAAATTTTTGAAAAAACGGATGTGCACGTTCATGTTCCAGAAGGCGCTACGCCAAAGGATGGACCATCTGCCGGTATAGCTATGTACACAACTTTGGTTTCAGTGTTTACAAAAACTCCTGTTAGAAAAGATGTTGCAATGACCGGAGAAATTACATTGCAAGGACGAGTATTGCCGATTGGTGGCTTGAAAGAAAAGTTGTTGGCGGCTTTACGTGGTGGAATCAAAACAGTGATTATCCCTAAAGAAAACGAGAAGGATTTGGCCGAAATTCCTGATAATGTTAAAGAAGGAATGACAATAATTCCAGTGGAAAATGTTTCGGAAGTTTTGAAGATAGCTCTTCATAAGTAATCTTTTAGCCTCAGCCCTAGGGTTGGGGCTTATTCTTTTGTGCAAAACTTGACATATTAGCAGAATAGCGCTACAATAATAAACGTAAATATTAAAAATTTTGTGCAATTATGGTGAATACTATTAAGAACAGTGTGGAAGTTTTGAAGGACGTTGAACAGCAGAATGCCGCTGTTATGCAAAGAATTAACCGTATGGTTAAGGAAAATCGCAAAAAGTGGATCCACAAGCTATTGATAACTTCAATGCCGGTGGCTCGGCGCTGGGCGAATTATCGCTTGAAACACGGTGAAAACTTAGGTGATTTTGAGGAAGAGATAATTAATGTCGATCTAATAGAGCGTCGTTTGTACGCTTCAATGTCATCGACGTTTTTCCATCATATCCAGATTCATGGATATGACAGCAAGGCCTCCGGCTTTGTCAAACGACTAGAGTCGTTGGATCATTATAATCGTAATGAGTATATAAAAGTTCTTGCCAAAATGCGCAAGGCTTATGTTCACAACGACAAAAGTCGTTCACTGGAGTATTTGATAAGCAAGACCAGTGAGTTCATTCATAAGGTGAACGAAATTGGCAACACGGCGTATCAAATGTTGCTCGACGGCAAAGAACCTGATTTCGAGACTTGGAGTGACAAAATGTCGTTACAAGATGCGGTGTTTGAGGAAAATAAGCAGTTTCTCAAGCAGACACTCAATCATCTTGAGTCTTTAAGACGAAATAAAGTGCCTTTGGGACCTTCTGAAATCCGCCTTTTGTTGTATCAAAAGGAAGGTTGCCGCCGTGAAAAGCTGTATAGCAAGGCGGAGGCTTGGATCACGGAAATTTATGAGAGTTTGCCATGTTCCGATGAAAGAGAAATAGCTGAACAAACTCAAATTTACAGAGAAATCTGTCAATTCGTTCAAGAGCTTGTGCCAAAAGTCGGCTATATCTCGGTCAATATGATTCAATTTATATTTGACCGCGGTTACCTCAGCAAGACAAGCCGTGATTTGTTGCTGAAAATCAAAGCGACTATATTCAATTTGAGTATGGCTGTTTTGATCCAAGAACCTCTAAAAAAGTTTTTGCGGCAAGTGAATGAGAATATGCTTTTAGGCATATTCAATGCTTCTGATCGATATGTTCTTGAAGTAGCTGAAGCTTATGATCCCAAACTTGTTGTTCGGAATCTTTGCAACAGCAACTATGAAAAGTATCAAGCGTTGAAGAAGCAGCCGGCTTAAACTTTCGGCGTTTTCACACAAAACAAAAAAACATCATTTCGTTAAGGAATGGTGTTTTTTTGTTAGGGTATAAAAGTGGAATAATATTGATTTTTGCAAAATAATTTTTTAAAATTTCTTCTGTCAAATATTGATATATGAGGAGAAATAAATATGAAAAAGTTTTTAATTTTAGCGGTTGCCACAGTGTTGGTTGCTGGTACTGCTCAAGCAAAAATAGATTTGGTTTCTGCCGCTCAACAGGCTCAAAATAAAATTGACAGTGTTACTCAGGCAAATGAAGACGCTAAAGCAAGTTTAGAAACAAAGAAGAAAGAATTGGCTGATAAGCAAGCCGCCAAAAAGAAAGAATTAGAAGAAAAACAAGCCGCTCAAAAAGCAGAACGCGAAGCCAAAGCCGCTGAACAGAAAAAAGCTTTGGAAGACACAAAAAATTCTTTGAATAATTTAAAAAATTCTTTCACAAAATAATTTGTTAAAAAAATGCAAAAGGACGGATGTTGTTTTCCGTCCTTTTACATTTTGAGAAAAGATTATTTTGTAAATTTTATTCCAACCCCTTTTTCTTGTGTGCCACCACTCTTACAGGCTATTGCTGCTTTATCTGGTGACATGGGTAAATTTCCTGAACAAACATAATAACTCTCATATCCATAACCATAATCATTTCCAAGCCCATAACCTTCAGTACAATTTTCTACAAGTCCGCCAAAGTGATAAGCAAGGTAATCATTGGCGGGGCTATCTCCAGAAGAAGAAAGATAACCAGCCATTACTCCTAATACCCCGCTAGATGAAATATTTCCCCAATTGGCGGTGGCTAAAGCTATGCAAACTTCAGGGGATAAGCCCACAACTTTTATGGTAAAATAGGCAGATGGACTATTTCTGTCACTGCCATAGTTGTCATCGTCTATATAGACTTGACTATAAACGAGATCATCAGGAACAACACCCATAGAAATAGCGTTAAGAGTGTTAAGTCCTTCAAAATCTTTTTGCTGCGCATAAAGGGTGCGAATATTTGTGGCAATTTCGGCAATTTGCTGGATAGTTTTGTTAATTTTAAATTTTTCCATGGCTTTGGAGTATCCGGCAATCCCGCCGACGCTCAGCACACCAATGATGGCGAGGACGCCGAGCATTTCAATCATGGAACGTCCAGAGGAAACCGCGTGTAGCGGCGCATCTAAAGCGGTTTTACGCTGTCTCAAAAAATTCATGTACGTCTTATGTACATTAGGATTTTTTTCGCAGCTAGAAACCACTTTATCTACGCCCTTGATAAGACTCTGTTATCCGTCATTCTCGGGCTTGACCCGAGAATCTAGATCCTCGGGACGGGCTAAAAGCCACGCCCGAGGATGACAAAAGAGCGGGGGTGTCTTAATATGTGTTTTTAGTCGTTCCAAAAGTGCGGCGCATTGACACACAACATCCAAACCCTTGATAAGGCTCCGTTTCCCGTCATACTCGGGCGTAGAAATGTCAGCCCTCATTTTCCAGTCATACTCGGGCGTGACGAGCAGTCTGACCCGAGTATCCAAAGAATAGTGTTTCGTATGGATC
>JBNMLT010000093.1:0-5310 GCA_050874965.1 Alphaproteobacteria bacterium | reverse complement strand
TCCTTATTGTTTTATTTGAACACATTATATATGATAAACCTCTTTCTTATGAGCAACTATGGCTTGTTGTGCTGATTTCCGTTTTGTTCCTTTCACTATATGCTAGAAGGATAACTCGTTCAAAATTTGCAGATATTTTATCAGAGTTTATTCAGTATTTTGGAAATTGGCATGTTTGTTGCTCAGTTGTTGAAACAGAAAAAAATGATACGCCGTTTTTCCCGCCACACGGCAAAATTAAATATCCGCTTAGCTTGGTGCAACATGCTGAATTTCCAATAAAAGTTCAGTGTGTTGATTTTTTGAAGCCAGTTTTAAATCATAAAATCATCAAAAAAAGTGGTGGTGGAATATGGCTGACATTCAATTTTTCGCAACAACCGGAAGGATGTTTGTGTTTATTTGAAAAAGGCGGATTCTATAAACAAAAAAATTATACCGGTTTGGAAAGAGTGTCTTTAAATATTCCGGCTGCCAATTATTTTTTAACATTTTGCGATTCTCGCGCGTTAAAAGATTATGTGGCCAATACAATACTATATGAAAATTTGCTTGATCTAAAAGAAATATTTGGAGCTTCAAAAACTTATGTTTATTATCAAAACGGTGAAATGAACATATTCTTTCAGAACGGACATTTGTCTTATAAAGGCTGTGGTGTTTGGCATTCTTGCGGCAATGTCAAAACTTTTGAGCGTTTATACAAACAGTTCGAAAGTGTTTTAATTGTAAAAGACAAATTTCAGTCTTTGATGGATTTGGCGGCGTCCAATGATTGATTTAAATTCAGATAAAAATTTTTTAGAATTAAAAAAATCTTTTGATGCTTATTATGAGAAAGTTTTGCGCCCAAAATTAATTGAAAATGATAAAATTCGGCGCCGCTATTTCTTCATGTTTTTGATTCTTGCCTTTATGGCTGTTGTGTTTTATCCGTTTATGTTGTGGGCTGTTTTAGCCGCAGATAATGAAGATTTAACGATTTTAGGCTTGATTATAAGCCTTTCAGGCGGCATTGTTATTGTTTTACGTAGTCCGATTTATTTTTTCAATAAAAAAGCTAAAAATACGATTATGGCCGACTTTGCTAATTTTTTTGGCTCTTTTTCATATTATCATGAACGAAGTCTGCCAGATGAACTTTTAAAAAAGTCGGAATTGTTCAAAGCTTTTAATTCAAACAAGGGCGATGACTATTTTTGTGGAACTTATAAAGATGTGGAAATTACAATTTCTGAAGAATTATTGCAAAAGGAAACGGTGTATTTCTCTGAAACGCAAAATCAGTTTGGAGATGTCGTTTCTAAGCGACCACATGTTAAAAAGAAAAAAATATTTCAAGGCATTTGCATTTTATTGTCAATGAACAAAAATTTTATTGGTAGGACAGTCGTTTTGAAAGACAGAGGACTTTTTAATGTTTTTAAACAAATTTCAGGGTTGCAGCGTGTCAAACTTGAAGATATGTATTTTGAAGATATGTTTGAAGTTTATTCTTCCAATCAAATAGAAGCCAGATATTTGCTGACCACGGCGTTTATGGAGCGTATGCTTAAATTAACAGAATTATATGGTGGTAAATCTATTCAGTTTAACTTTATGGATAACCATTTGCTTTTAGCGATTCCCACAAAACAGGACATGTTTGAAGCCTGTTCATTTTTTCGAAGCAATGTCAATAAAAAGAAAATAGATAATGTTTTTCAGCAGTTTTATATTGTTTTTTCTGTGGTTGATATTTTAAAGCTCAATCAAAAGACGGGCTTGTAATGATAGATTAAGCTTGTGAATATCCTTTTGAAAAAGTTGCAAAATTTTTGTGTTTTTGTTAAATTTTCCAAAAAATAAAGGAGAATTGTTTTGTTTTCTAAATTTGAACGTTTAGCATCTTGGCGTTATTTACGCGCTAAAAGAAAAGAAGGCTTTATTTCAGTGATTACCGGCTTTGCTTTTACCGGAATTGCATTAGGCGCGGCTACATTGATTATTGTTATGTCGGTAATGAATGGTTTTAAGGCGGAGTTGCTGAATCGTATTCTGGGCATTAACGGGCACATATCTATTGTGGCTTCGGCCGGTTTCCCTTTTAACAATTATAAAAAAGCTGTGAAAGAGTTGGAAAGCATAAAAGGAATTGAATTGGCGCTTCCCTTAATTGAAAAACAATTGTTGGTATCATCTTCTCGCGGTGCCGAAGGCGCTATGGTTCGGGGAATAGAAAAAGAAGATATTTTGAAGAAAAAAGTAATGCGCGATGGCTTTGCTAAAATGGATATTGAAGGATTTTCGGGGGATGTGGTGGTTATTGGTGATAAATTGGCCAACAAACTCGGCGTTTTTGTTGGGGATGAAATAACGCTTATTTCTCCAAATGGCAAAGTTACGGCTTTTGGCTCTGTTCCCAGAATGAAATCGTATCCAATTGTGGGAACGTTTAGCATGGGAATGTATGAATATGATGCCAACTATATATTTATGCCTTTGGAAGCCGCTCAAAAATATTTTGGTTTAAAAAATTCCGCAACGGTTATTGATGTGAGTCTGAAAAATGAAGTTCAACTGACCACAATGCGCGCGCTGATAGAAAAAAGTGTGAGCTTGGATGCTTATGTTTATGATTGGAAACAAACAAATTCCGCATTTTTAAATGCTTTGGATGTGGAACGCAATGTAATGTTTTTAATATTAACTCTGATTATTTTGGTGGCGGCGTTTAATATTATCACCGGATTGATTATGCTGGTTAAAGATAAAAGTCGTGATGTGGCTGTTTTACGCACCATGGGGGCCACACGGGGAATGATTATGAGAATCTTTTGCTTGGACGGGGCGTTTATCGGTTTTGTCGGAACGGGAATTGGGGTAACACTCGGGTTACTGTTTTGTGAAAATATTGAAAATATTCGTCAATTTTTGCAAAAAATTTCAGGAAGAGATTTATTTTCTGCTGAAATATATTTTCTTTCTCAGTTGCCGGCAAAAGTTGACGCTGTTGAAGTTACTTTGGTCGTGATAATGACTTTGGTTTTATCATTTTTAGCTACTTTATATCCTGCTTATCGCGCGGCGAGATTAGATCCTTCGGAGGCTTTGCGTTATGAATAATTTGTCCTTGGCATTAAAAAATATTAACAAAACTTTTCGTCAGGGAAATGAAGTTTTGGAGGTTTTGAAAAACGTAAACTTAGAAATTAAACCTAAAGAAATTGTGGCTCTTATCGGACCTTCCGGTTCTGGTAAATCGACATTATTGCAAATTGCTGGATTGTTAGAAAATCCAACGGATGGCGAAGTTTGGATTAACGGTGAAAATTGTACCGGAAATTCAGATAATATCCGCACTTTGCTTCGGCGTGATTATTTAGGCTTTGTTTATCAATATCATAATTTATTGCCGGATTTTAACGCCGTTGAAAATGTGATAATTCCACAATTGATTGCCGGTGTAAAATATAAAGAAGCGCAAGAAAAAGCCATGTGGTTGTTGCAACGTTTGGGACTCGCAGAACGGGAAAAACATCGTCCGGCGGAGCTTTCCGGTGGCGAACAACAACGTGTAGCGATTGCCCGCGCCTTGGCAAATACACCAAAACTTCTTTTAGCCGATGAGCCAACGGGAAATTTGGATCCCAACACTTCAGATAATGTTTTTTTAACTTTGCTAGAAGTTGTTAAAGAAACCGGACTTTCTGCTTTGATTGCCACGCATAACATTGATTTGGCGCATAAAATGGATAGAGTTGTAAGTTTGAAAGATGAAACGTTGATTGATATGCGAGCCCGTAATTTTATAAAAAATACGGAAAATTTTTATTAAGTTTGTAAAACTAACTTTTTTTTAACAAAAATATGTCTGAATTATGTTCAAAGAGCAGAATAAAAGGAGCGAATAAAAGTGTGGTCGTATATTGTTGAAAAATGCAAAAGCTCAGGCTTTATTGTGCTGTTAATGGTTTTGTGTTCTTATTTTTCATATTTTGCGGTGAAAGGTGATAGAGGCTTTTTTAAGTATATTTATTTACAAGAAAAAGTTGCCGAAGCGGAAAAAGCAAATGCAAGTTACGACAAACAACGTGAGGATTGGGAACAGAAAGTCAAGTTGCTGTCACCTTCCAGTTTGGATTTAGATTTATTGGATGAACGGGCTCGGGCCATGTTAAACGTTATTGGCAATGATGAATTTATCATTTTGGATGAAGATAACAATTAAAACATTTTTATAAATCAATTCTCTGGGGCAATTGTTTTAGACGTGGTGAAGAAAATTTTTGAACCAACGTATTAAATTTTATTTCAAGTTTCCAACACTAAAGAAAAGAGGCAAAATTTCGTATTGTTTATCAACGTAATAAATATATACGGGGATGCCGTCGCGTCCATAGGCATTGAGTGCTGAGGTATAAAGTTCATTGTTTTCGGTTAAATCTGCCCGAAAAAGAAGAACATCTTTTTCAGAAACAAATCTTTTAAAGCGGTTTGTGTCAAGAATCATTTTTTCATTAAATTTGCAAGTGAGACACCAGTCCGCGGTAAAATCTATAAAAACGCGACGGCCGTCAGACACGGCTTTTAGAACCTTTTCTTCGTTATAAGGCTGCCAATTTAACTCTTCCTTGTTTATTGGGGTTGAAAAACTTAAATTAAGTTGATGAGCTAAAATTCCCAATAACCAAATCATTGTCAATAATAGAGGAATGGATAATATATGTTTAAGGGTCTGCATCCATTTTCCTGGTTTGGGTAAAATGCGATTTATGATATTCGGAAAAAGCTCAATTAAAGCATAAGGCAGAGCATAACCCAGCGCCAACATGGTAAAAATTGCGTAAATTTTTTCATTTGTCTGTAAAAAAGCGTAGCCAATAGCCGCTCCCATAAAAGGACCAGTGCACGGGCTAGCTATTAAAACAGCAAAAAAACCAGTGCTGAAAGCGTTAAAACCAGAGAGTTTATTTGTTTTATCCGTGTTAAAATCAGGAAAGTGTAAAACATCAATCATAAACAAAAACAGTATTCCAAAAATCAGAGCCATAATTCCCACAAACCAAGGCGATTGCAGCTGAAATCCCCAACCGATGGCTTCTCCCTCATGTTTTAACAGAACCAAAATGGTTGTTAATATCATGAAACAAAGAAAAACGCCAAAAGTGTAAAATAAAGCACGCAAAATTTGGTTAGACTGGTTTTTATTGTTTATTAAGCTAAATATTTTTAAGGATAAAATAGGAAAAACGCAGGGCATAGCGTTTAAGATAATACCGCTTAAAAAAGCAATAGCTAAAATATAATAAAAATTGAAAAGACCAGAGT
>JBNMLT010000092.1:0-5311 GCA_050874965.1 Alphaproteobacteria bacterium | reverse complement strand
GATGGCTCAATTATTTATAGTGACAATGTTTCTTTGGCTGAGCAAATGACGGTTGGCGAAATGCATAACATTAAAGTGTTGTTGAAGGATGAATCGCACATTTTTGCGGATAGCTTCAAAAAGAAAAACAATCAAAAGAAACAATTAACTTATGTAACATATACACCATGCGATATGTGTGATGCTCAATCTCCTTTATGGTCGATTAGCGCACGTAAAGTGCAACATGATGAAAAAAGTCAAAACGTGCATTATAACGATGCCATTATAAAAGTTAAAAATGTTCCTATTTTTTATACGCCGTTTTTTTCGCATCCGGATCCGAGTGTTAAGCGCCGTTCCGGATTGTTGGCACCGACTATGGGTAGTTCAAATTATTTGGGTGCTATGTTTCAACCTCGGTATTTTTGGGCGGTAGATAACCAAACCAATGTTATTTTTTCTCCGATTTTTTCATCCGATAAAAATATTGTTTGGAGCGGAGATTATCAAAAATATTTTTATAGCGCCAACACAAATATCAGTGGAAGCTATTTAAAAGACAATGAAAATAATCGTCCTAAAAACCGCGGAAATTTATTTGCTAACGGCCGTTATGATATAAATGATAAATGGCGGATGAAATATGATTTGAAATATGTTTCCGACTACATTTATTTAAAAGAGTTAAGTTTGCCGTATCAAGATGACGCTTGGTTGACCTCTAATCTTTCTTTTGAACGATTTAGTGGGAGAGATTATGTTTCGGCGGAAGCTTATTATTACAAAATACTCAGTTATAACTTGCGCATGAACAATGAACGGCAATTTCGTGAGATCAACGGACGTAAACCATTAGTTGCTCCATTGATTGATATTGAAACTTATTCTGATCCAAATGATTTTGGGGCTTATTTCAAAAATGAATTTAACAGCGCTTCCATTTATCATCAAGATGGGCGACAGACGCAGCGTTTAACTTCTATTAATGCTTGGGAACTGCCATTTACTTCTCATTTTGGTGAAAAATATCGTTTTGTGGCTTCGTTAAAGTCTGATGCGTACTATGTTAATAAATATCAGTATTTGCCAAACAATAAATATACAGGCACAACCACCAGATTTTTTCCACAAACTGGTATGGAATGGCGTTTGCCGTTTGTGCGAGCCAATGATTCTTCACGGCAGATTCTTGAACCGGTTGTTGTTGGTGTTTTAGCTCCAAATGGCGGTAATAAACTTAATAAAATTCCAAATGAAGATAGCGAAGATGTTTATTTTGATGACACTAATGTTTTGGATTTGGATCGATATGCCGGTTATGATCGCAATGATACGGGAAGTCGTGTCAGTTATGGATTGCGTTGGAGTTCATATGGCGATATTATTGGCAGAACATCGGCTTTTTTGGCACAAAGCTATGAAAAAAGCCGTGATTCCAGTTTTGCTGAAAGCTTGGATAGCAGCAAAAGTTCTAATTTTAGTGATTATGTTGGAAGAATTAACGCCGAACCTAATGAATATTTGGATTTAAATTATCGTTTTCGTTTGGATAGAAAATCGTTGGATGCAAAATATAGTGAGCTGGGCGCCGGTGTTGGACCGTCTTTTTTACGTGGTTATGTGTCATATATCTTTTTGCAAGGAAATACATATTATAACCAGTTGTATTCAGAACGAAAAGAATTATATACATCCATAAGTTCTGATTTGTCCCAATTTTGGTCCGTCAGCATTTATAATTTGCAGGATTTAACTGAAAATAGTCGCGGATCATTGGAACATGGCGGAAATTTGATATATGAGGATGAATGCTTAAAATGGGTGACAAATGTTAAAAAGTACAATAGCAGCAATCCGGATTTGAAAAACAGCTATGAGTTTGGTATTACGTTCTATTTGAAAACAATAGGTAGTTTCGGTTCTTAGCCAAGCAAGGAGGTCAAATGATAAAATTTATTTTGGTGTGTGCGGCAATGTTTGTTCAGGTTTTTAGCGCTTATGCCGAAAATGTAAATCTAAAAGAGTTGGATAGTCAAGCACGCGCTGAACAACCAAATACTAATTCTATTATGTTTCGACGCAATGCGGAACAATATCGACAGCTGAGTGAGGAAGAAAAGGCTGATATAGATGCGCAACGTGAAGAATTTCGAAAAATGCGCTTGCAACAAGAAGAAGTAGCTCGTCGACAAGCTACTGAAGAAATGCGTCGTCGTCAAATGGAAGAGGCTCAAAGAGAGGCTGAAAGACGCCGTGCTGAGGCATTGAAACCAATTACTTTGTATGAAAATAAATTAAAAATTTATGCCTTAGTCAATGGAGAAGTGATTACAAGCACTGATATGCAAAGCCGTATTAACGCATTTATCTTGACAACCGGTATTCCGTATAACAGCCAGACGAAGAGTATGATTATTGGTAAGGTTTTGCAATCGGCTATTGATGAAAAACTAAAAATTCAAGAAGCGGAGAAAAATAAAATTAAAATCAGCCGTAAGGAAATAGACAAAGCTTTGCGGCAGTTTGAAAACAATAATAACATGACTGAAGGGCAATTGAAAAAAATTTTGAATGACGCTAAAGTTAGTATGAAAGTTTGGAGTACCCAAATTGAGGCGGATTTGGCGTGGCATAAGTTGATTACGCAAAAAGGGTATAGTGAAGTCAGTATCAGTGAAAATGATATTAATAAAGCCTTGGCTGATATTAAAAAAGATCAGTCAAAACAAAAGTTTATGATTTCAGAAATTGTTATTGATAAAAAAGATGCCAAAGATTTAAATCAACTGGTTGAAAATTTGCGCCATGACCCTCGTTTTGAATTATATGCTATGCAGTTTTCTCAAAGCCCGAGTGCGGCAAATGGTGGAAGATTAGGTTGGGTTGGCAAAGGAAAACTACCATCTATACTGGAAAATGCTATTTTGAAAATGAAAGATGGAGATATTTCTGACCCGATTGCCTACGGTAAAGATTTTTATATTTTTAGACTGGAAAAAATTTTTAATCCTGCTATTGACAAAGCCGAAACTCCATCGCGAAAAGAAGTGCGCAGTTTTTTGGAAAATAAAAAATTAGAAGAATATTCTAATCGTTATATCAAAAACTTACGTAGCCGTGCTTTAATAGAAAAGAAAGTGTAAAATGGATATTCCTTCTCTAAAAGAAACTGTTGATAATCATGGATTAATGGCAAAAAAAGCACTGGGGCAAAATTTTTTGCTGGATCAAAATATTACGGATAAAATTATAAAATGTTCTTTAGCCGCGCGCGGACTTGATGATTTTTCCACAGAGGATGTTTTTGAAGTAGGACCAGGGCCAGGAGGTTTGACCCGAGCAGTGTTAAAAGCGAATCCTCATAAATTGACGGTTATTGAAATGGATGAGCGGTGCATTGAGATTATGCGCGAGTTGCAAACGTATTATGTTTCAAAGTTGGATATTGTTAATGGTGACGCTTTGACTTTTGATTTTGCGCAAGAAAGCAAATTTCCTAAAAGTATTGTGAGTAATTTGCCTTATCATATTTCGGTTCCTTTGTTGCTGGGATGGTTAAAATCGATGCATATGTTCAAAAGTTTGACTCTGATGTTTCAAAAAGAAGTGGCTGAAAGAATTTTGGCAGAGCCAAACAATAAGAATTATGGGCGTATTTCTGTTATTACTCAAAATATTTGCAATGTGCGATTGTTATTTCATTTGAATCCAAATTGTTTTGTGCCTGCTCCTAAAATTTGGTCTTCTGTTTTGTTGTTGACACCTAAAACAGAAATACCATCGGCAGAAATATTGGATAAACTTGAAAAAATTACAGAAGCGGCGTTTGGCCAACGGCGGAAAATGTTGCGGCAAAGTTTGAAAAAGTTTTCTAACTTAGAACAGGCTTGCGCCAGGGCTGAGGTGCTTTTAACGGACAGAGCTGAAAATATTTCTCCAAAGCAGTATTTAATTTTGGCACAATATCTTTGAGTAAGGACTTTATAAAAATCTTAATGTTTATTTTATAATTTGATTTAATAATAAAAAAAGGATATTCGATGCACACGGTTCACACGCTGATTTTAGATTTAATGCTTATTTCCATTTATGCGGCGCTGGTTACATTGTTATTTAAAAAAATAAAGCAGCCGACAGTACTTGGTTATATTTTAGCCGGCATTCTAGCCGGACCGTATTTTGATTTGCTTCCGACGGTGCGTGATAATGAAAATTTAACGTTGTGGGCCGACATAGGTGTGATTTTTTTATTGTTTGGTTTGGGATTGGAATTTAGTTTCAAAAAAATGGTTAATGTGGGAAAAGCAGCCATGATAACCGCCAACGCCAATATCTTGTTTATGTTGTTTTTAGGCTATAACACGGGGCTCCTTTTGGGGTGGAGCACTATGGATAGTTTCTTTTTGGGTAGCATGATTTCAATGTCTTCCACCACAATTATTATCAAGGCTTTTGATGATTTGAACATAAAAAAACAAAAGTTTACCGATTTGGTTTTTGGTGTTTTGGTGGTTGAGGATTTGGTCGGAATTTTGCTTTTGGTTTTATTGCCGACAATTGCTCTGGGCACAACAATTGATGGTCAGGCTTTGTTATTGAGCACGGGAAAGCTAATTTTATTTTTAGTTTTGTGTTTTATAACAGGTATTTATCTTGTTCCTACTTTTTTGAAAAAAATAAATCACTTTTTAAATGATGAGCAGTTGTTGTTGGTTATTGTTGCTTTGTGTTTTGGCATGGTTGGATTGGCTAATTATTCGGGCTTTTCTTCAGCCTTGGGAGCATTTATTATGGGGTCGATTTTAGCAGAAACACCATTGGTGGAACGTATAGAAAAAACCGTAAAACCTCTGAAAGATTTTTTTGGTGCGGTGTTTTTTGTTTCTGTGGGGATGATGGTTAATCCCGTAATGTTTTGGGAATATATTTTGCCTATAGGGGTTATAACAGTTATTGTTATGGTTGGAAAAATTGCTTTTTCTTGCTTTGGCTTTATTATTTCTGGACAGCCACTAAAAACATCTGTTTTGGGGGCATTTTCTTTAGCGCAAGTTGGCGAGTTTGCCTTTATTATTGCCAGCTTGGGTATGAGCCTTGGAGTTTTGCATGAGCAAGTTTATCCGATTATTGTCGCGGTTTCGGTTATTACAACATTTTTTACGCCGATGATGATAAAGTTTGCCGAGCCGATGTTTAATATCATTAAAAAATATTTGCCAGAAAAATGGCAGGCATTTTTGATGCAACATGTTTCAGGACAAAAAGAAACGAAAAGCGAAGAAAAATTATGGAATATTTTGTTTAAAAATTATCTGTCAAGGTTAATTCT
>JBNMLT010000091.1:0-5377 GCA_050874965.1 Alphaproteobacteria bacterium | reverse complement strand
GTATCTCTGCGCCATATCTGACAATTTAATAGCTTTAATTTGGTCAGCATGACCAGCAGCACCAAAAGCAATATATCGAGCTTCACAAACTTTCTGCATTTCTTCAATAGCAGGCTTCAAATATTTGCGAGGATCAAACTCTTTTGGATTTTCAGCAAATACACGACGAATAGCACCGGTAATAGCCATACGGGAATCGGTGTCAACATTAACTTTACGAACACCAGATTTAATACCGCGAACGATTTCTTCCACTGGAACGCCATAAGTTTGAGGAATTGCACCACCATAAGCATTAATCAAATCTTGCAATTCTTGAGGAACAGAAGAAGAGCCATGCATTACAAGATGTGTATTAGGCAATTTAGCGTGAATTTTTTCAATCACATCAATGGCCAAAATATCGCCGTCCGGTTTACGTGTAAACTTATAGGCACCATGAGAAGTACCAACAGCCACAGCCAAAGCATCCAAATGAGTTAAAGCAACAAATTCAGCAGCTTCATCAGGGTCTGTTACCAAACGTTTTCTATCTAATGTACCTTCTGCGCCGTGTCCGTCTTCCTTATCAGCCTTACCTGTTTCCAATGAGCCAATAACGCCCAGCTCACCTTCAACTGAAGCGCCAACAGCATGCGCACGAGCAACAACTTCTTGAGTTACGCGAACATTATATTCAAATGAAGCTGGTGTTTTTCCATCCGCTTCCAAAGAGCCATCCATCATTACCGAACTGTAACCATTCACAATGGCTGACTGGCAAATATTAACTGACGCGCCGTGATCTTGGTGCAAACAAATTGGCAATTCCGGAAACATTTCAATACCAGCCATAACCATATGACGAATCATTGGGTCGCCGGCAAATTTACGAGCACCGGTAGATGTCTGCAAAATAACAGGTGCATTTACTTTCTTGGCGGCTTGTAAAACTGCCAAAATTTGTTCCATATCATTTACATTGAAAGCCGGAACGCCATAACCATGTTCCGCAGCGTGGTCAAGAATTTGACGCATAGATACTAAAGGCATTTTTTTCTCCTTAAAAAGTTAAGTTTTATAACTGCCTAAAATATATGCAATTTCTATTTTTTTGCAAGCATTTTATTTGCTGTCGAAATGTTCAAAATTTTGCAGATGATAAAATTTATAATACGCGCCCTTTTGCGCCAACAATTCTTCGCGCGAACCCTGCTCCGCAATTTTTCCTTGTCCATAACCACCAGCGAATCCATTTTTTTAAGGGTGGAAAGACGATGTGCGATAGCCATAACCGTTTTACCTTTCATTAAATTTTTTAAGGATTTCTGGATATAGCTTTCACTTTGGCCATCCAAAGCGGAAGTTGCCTCGTCCAAAATAAGAATCGGCGCGTTTTTTAAATGGCGCGGGCAATGGCAATGCATTGCCGTTCACCGCCCGACAACAAAACGCTGCGTTCACCGACTTTACTTTCATACCCATTGGGTAATTCTTCTATAAACTTATCAGCAAATGCCTTTTTTGCTGCTTTCTCAACTTCTCCATCTGTCGCACACACCGTGCAAAACCGATTTATCTTCGGCATATTGCGGCAACAACCCTATAACCTGCGCCATAGCATATACCTGACCACGCTCGGCTATGCTCCTGAATATCAGAGCAATCAATATGACAAACGCCATAAATTTTGTTTTACGCAAATACTTAAAAATAAAGCTGAAAAAGCTCATCCGGCTAACTCCTTACGGCGTTTTTTCAACTTGGTTAATTTTTCGCTGACATTGCCGGTGTCTCGACCGGTTTTTGCTAAACGATCATACATTCGGCTGATTTCTTTTTCCAAATACGCTGTTTCTATTTCATTGCGCAACACCGTTCGTTCCTGATATGTGCCAACAGTGTTAATTTTATGCATATTTTCAATAGATTCTTCAACGTCTAGGTTATAATTAAGTTTCTGTTTAATAAAATAAGGAAGTTCATAAACCAGTTGGCGCGCGTTGGCATAGGCTTCTTGTCCATCTGCGCATTTAATATAACGCCTTTTTAGCAAACGGAAGGCAATTTCAAGCTCTTCATTGTTATCCACCACAATAAACGGCACCGGATTGGCAAATCCTTCTTGAGCAATATATTTTAAAAACTCCAACAAGTGATGAAAAAAGCCATTAATATTATAAATAATAAACGGTTTCATCGGCAGCATGCCGTCTTGCATGGCCACACAATCATAAGCTAATTCATCCAGTGTTCCCACACCACCCGGAGCAAAAACCACAAAATCAGCCTCCAACAACTTCTGTTTACGTTCTTCCAGAGTTTTCGCCACCACTATATCCATTTTATTAATCAACTCGTCGTCATTTGGATATAAATCAAAATATTTTTTTGTGGTAATGCCTTGAATGGGAAAGCCTTCCAGTTTGCATTGCCGTTTGTTCCACCCATCAAGCACACCTTTGGCAACGGCACCCATAATACCACTGTTGGATAAGCCAAAATCCAGCTTAAACTCCATTTTAACAATTTTTTTGCCCAAGTTATAAGCCTCTTGCGCGTAAGTAGTGTCATTACCGGAACGAGACCCTCCAGCCACAAAAACACGAATGCCTTCTTCCTTGTTGGCCTGCTTAAAACTTTGGATTACTTTTTCTTCGATATTACAGGTTTTACTTTCCATTTTTTAAAGCTCCTCAATATCACCTTTGGCCTGATTAGCATAAAATTCGGCAGCAAACTCTGTCAATGTGTCATTTTCAATTGCGCCACGCAAGCCTTGCATTAAGCGCTCATAATAGCGAATATTATGCCATGTCAAAAGCATGATGCCCAAAACTTCATTGCATTTTTGCAAGTGATGAATATAAGCGCGGCTATAATGCGTGCACAACGGACAATCACACCCTTCCTCCAATGGCCGATAATCTTCACGATGTCGCGCGTTTCGAATATTTATTGCTCCATACTTGGTAAACGCCTGCGCCGTGCGTCCCGAACGTGTCGGCATCACGCAGTCAAACATATCCACACCACGCAAAACTGCGCCAACAATATCGTCCGGACGTCCCACGCCCATTAAATAACGCGGCTTATCTTCTGGCAACATATCCGGCGCATAGTCCAAAACTTCGAACATTTTTTCTTGTCCTTCGCCAATAGCTAAACCACCTATGGCATAGCCATCAAAGCCTATTTTTTGCAAAGCCTCGGCAGATTCTTCCCGCAAATCTTTATAAACGTTTCCTTGTTGAATACCAAAAATACCATAGCCCTCTCGGTCTATAAACGCTTCTTTGCTGCGTTTTGCCCACCGCATTGACATCCGCATGGATTTGGCACAAGTTTCATACGTGGAAGGGTAAGGCGTACACTCATCAAGGCACATTGTGATATTCGAATCCAATTTATGTTGAATTTTCATAGACTCTTCTGGACTTAAAAAGAATTTCTTTCCATCAACATGAGAACGAAATGTCACGCCTTCTTCCGTTAATTTGCGCAAACCGCTCAAACTCATTACTTGGAATCCTCCGGAATCCGTCAAAATAGGTTTATTCCAATTCATAAATTTATGCAAGCCGCCCATTTTTTCCACTAAATCAGCTCCAGGACGCAACATCAAATGGTATGTATTGCCCAATAAAATTTCCGCACCTGTCGCAGCCACGCTTTCCGGCATCATGGCTTTCACCGTGCCGCATGTTCCCACTGGCATAAACGCCGGTGTGTTAACTACACCATGTTTAGTAATTATGCGACCGCGCCGACTTTTGCCTATTTTTTTATCTATTTCAAACTTTAATCCCATATTTTTTCCTAATACTATTTAACTTTTGAGCGAACCGGTATAGGTATTCCTATTCCTTTTTCTAAATTTTTTCTATTTATGTATCCAGCCTCTCCGTTGTCAATAATTATTTTAAACCAGTTTTTATCCGGCGTATATCCGGCCAAACGCACTGTTTGCCCTTTTACGCCTTTTAATAAAACATCATAACGGCTGTCCGGTCCATAATAAATTTCACCATCCTCTTTTAGGTGATAAAAAACCGCATCATCCGCTTCTGAGCCATCTATTTTTATAATTCTTGTTTCCACTTGGTCATCGGCGACGCGTACACCGCCAATAACCGTTTCTGTGTAATAACCAGAATTTTGATGAGTTGGCATTGAAATTAAACCAATATTTTTAAAAAAAGCAAAACAAAAAACACAGACAACCATACCTAAAAACGCAGGCAGAATCATTTGCCTAAACTTTAATTCTTGAGCCGACCATTTTGGCAGTTTTATCTTTTTTTGCGGATGAAAGTCTAAAATATCCAGATAAGTTTGTAAAAGTTCAACCGCTCGATTTTCATTTATGGCCATTTGTTGCGCTTGCTTTGCATAAATCCAAGCCATATTTATATTTCCGGCATTATCGTAAGCAACCGCATTATGAATGAGAAGCTTAAAATTATCTTTATCATTTGCTTCTGACATTGCTAAATTATAACTTATTGCCTTTATATTTTCATTAAAGGACTGTATTCCCCACCATCCTCTCAACCAATTGGAAATTGAAGTGGTCAAAACCATATCCTTTGCTTCCGAATAATTACAAATATCCTTTGTTTCTTTTATTCGAAAACCATGCAAACACGCCAAAACTTTTCTTTGTTTTAAAACACGCAAGGCCGCGTCATCTTTTCCTTTTTGATTTTTATAAATTTTCAGCGAATCCATTTCCGGAAAATCTTTGTCGGTGTAAACCAATGACAGCAGATCGTATTTTAATCTATTTCTTTGATCTTTTAAAACATTATAAGCAACTGAAATTTTTTGAAAAATCTCAACAGCATTAGGATCATCATTATGGTCAGGATGCCAATATTTAGCACATTTATAGTATTGCTGCTTGATTAGAGATAACGGCGCATTTGGGGTGACTTTCAAAATGTAATAATACCCTTTTGCATCAAAATTAGAGTTCAATTTTTGTTTCCTCCGTATATAATTTTTGAGCAATATTAAAAACGTCTTCAGCAGCTTCTGATGTGGGATATCTGTTTAGTAGAAACACATGATTACGAATGGCATCCCGCACTCTTGTATCCCGACGAATCACTCCAAGCAAAGGCGGTGTTGAAAACATATATTGCTCGCAAGCGTGCTGCAATGTGTTATATGTTCTTAAACCGTCTTCATAAGAATTAGCATAGTTAATAACAATTTGCAAACTTTTATAGGCTAAACGCGTAATGTTCTTTTGTAAAAAATCATATGTCGATACAAGATTTGACGGTTCGTGCGTGCACACTAAAATGATATTTGATAAAGGAAGCATATTATACAATATTTTTTCAGAAGAGGGTAAATCCACCACAACTTCATTATAATTTTGCGCAATAAG
>JBNMLT010000090.1:0-5407 GCA_050874965.1 Alphaproteobacteria bacterium | reverse complement strand
TTAGTTTAATCCTGTTTATAAATTAAGGCAAGCAGTTTGCAAACAAAATTGTATCCGCTATTATTTAAATTAAGGAGAAAAATATGCCGGAATTACCAAAAGTTGAAACAATAAAAAATATGGTCGCTCAAACAATGGTTGGGGCGCTCATCAAAAAAGTGACTGTCCGCCAAAGAAAATTCCGACAGTTCATTCCGGTTGATTTTGAAAAAAGAATCGAAGACACAGTTATTTTGTCTTTGCGACGAATCGCTAAATATATGCTTATTGATTTGAATAACGGGCAAACAATTATTTGGCATTTTGGCATGAGCGGAAAAATAAAAATAGAAAAAGAAATTCCGCTAAATTATGACAAGCATGACCACATTATCTTTGAAACAAATAAAGGTTTTTTAATCTATAACGACGTGCGACGATTTGGTTTGTTAACCGTTTGTTCCACCAATGAAACTAACCAATGTGATCTGCTCAAGAATCTTGGTCTTGATCCTTGGGATAAAAATCTGACAGATCAGTATTTATTTGAAAAATTACAAAATAAAAAATGCGCCATAAAAATCGCATTGTTAGATCAATCTATTATCTGTGGAATCGGTAACATTTATGCTTCTGAAATTTTATATAAAGCACGAATTCACCCTTCTCGAGAATCCGATAAAATAACACTTGAAGAGTGCGCTCTATTGATTAAATACACTCAAGAAGTTTTAGAAAAAGCCATTGCGGCCGGCGGTTCAACCATTCATGATTACAAACACCCCGATGGAGATATCGGCTATTTTCAAAACCAACATTGTGTTTACAATAAAACGGGCCAACGATGTCCAAATTGCTGTTGTGGCGGGAAATTCAGCATACAGAAAATCGTGTTAGGCGGACGCTCAACTTTTTATTGTCCGATTTTACAAAAATAAAGGAATCGATAATGAATAAAATTTTCGCAATTGCTTTTCTAATTTCTACGTTCTTATTATTTCCGGCATACGCAGGAAAATTTGTGGATGGCATGGAAGATATTCCGCTAATGGATAATTTATCTCAAATCACGCAAGATGACATCTCTTTTGGCAATGAAGAAACCCGATTAATAGAAGCTTATTTTACGTCAAAAAAATTAAAATTTCAGCAAGTTACTGATTTTTATAAAGCTTCCTTGCCGCAACTTGGATGGATATATCAAGGCAACCGCGGAATCAATCCGCTTTTTTACCGCGATGGTGAAACTTTGGAAATCATAAGAGAATCCGCAAAACCGTTAATTGTACGCATTACCGTTAAAACAAAACCTTAAATAGGCACAAAGTTTTTTAAAAATTTAGTTGACTTCACCCATTGTCATGGGTATAAAGTTTACCAGAGTAAATTTTGTATTAATTAAATTTAAGGATGAAAATTATGGCCAATCATAAATCGGCAAAAACAAGAATCGTAAGAAACAACAAACGCAGCCTTATCAATGGCGCTCGCAGAAGCCGCGTTAGAACTTTTGTAAAAAAAGTTGATGCATTGATTGCTGCTAAAGATAAAGAAGCTGCTGCTTCTGCTTTTATCACAGCTGAAAGCGAAATGATGAGAGCCGCTCAAAAAGGTGTATTCAAAAAGAACACAGCATCTCGTACGATTTCTCGTTTGGCTCAAAAAATTAAAGCTCTTTAATTCCAAAGAGAATCATTTAATATAAAAAAACGCAAATTACCATTTATATAGGTAATTTGTGTTTTTTATTATAAAACAATAGGTTATTATCCGACTCTATTAAAAATGTTTGTCAAGACATTTAATTGCAATGTTCTTAAAAAGTTCTCTTGTAATTACTGTCTTTTACTGTTAACAATTAATTTAGATTTTCGAAGGATTGATAAAAAAACATAATTTATTTTGAAAGCTTTGCCCACGCAATTTTATTCAAAATAGCCTGTGTTCAAAAAACGAAAAGAGCTTTGATAAATAAGCAAATACCACTGATAAAGCTATAAATATTGGCCGAATCACTCGTAAAATTTTGCAAATAAAAACAAAAGCTTTTTCATTTTTCGCTTAAATCCTTCAGGCTTGATTATTTGTGTAATTTAAATAAGACAGGATGTAAAAAATGGCTGAACAAGCAATGTATGATGAAGACTTTTCAATCAACGATCAATGGGAACAAGTTTGCTGTCAACTCAAAAATGAATTTGGTGAAACAGCTTTTGACAGTTGGTTAAAGCCTTTAAGCATTAGTTCTTTCAATGATGGCGTTATGAGCATTTGCGCGCCGACTGCTTTTATGAAAAATTGGGTTATCGCGCACTATTCTGACAGAATCCACAGAATTTGGGAACATAAGAATCCAGACATCAAAAAAGTACAGTTTATTGTGCAAAATATTAGCGCTCCTGAAAATAATCTTTTAGGTAATCGGGACACGTCTTTATTAAAAAATATAAACTCGACTCCGACTCCGCAAAGTATTTACGGATTAAGCAATGTCGCCAACAACTATGCTTCTGAAGATGAACAGTATCTTTCTTCAAAACTGAATCCTGCTTACACTTTTGAAAATTTTGTCGTTGGCAAAACTAATGAATTTGCTTATGCTGCCGCCCGAAAAGTTGCCGAATCCAGAAATATTTCGTTCAACCCATTATTTTTATATTCCGGCGTTGGTTTGGGAAAAACCCATTTAATGCATGCTATTGCTTGGGAAATCAAAAAAAATGATCCTTCTCGCAATGTTGTTTATATTTCCGCGGAACAATTTCTTTATAAATTTGTGAAAGCTTTGCGTTATAAAGACGCGGAAGCGTTTAAAGAGCAATTTCGTTCCGTTGACGTTTTAATGATTGATGACGTACAATTTTTAGCCAACAAAGAAAAGACGCAAGACGAATTTTTCTATACTTTTGACTCACTCATGGAAGGTGGTCGGCAGATTATTTTATCGGCAGATAAATCTCCAAATGATTTGGATGGTATTGAAGCTCGCTTAAAATCTCGCTTAAACAGTGGACTTGCCGCCGACATTATGCCAACAGACTTTGATTTGCGTGTTGATATTTTACATAAAAAAGCGGCTCAACTAGACATAAATTTACCCGTAAATGTTGCTGATTTTCTAGCTCAAAAAATCACATCAAACATTCGAGAGTTGGAAGGTTCTTTAAAACGAATCGCAGCGCATTCACAATTGTTGTCTGGACATGAAATTACATTAGACATGACTCAGGATGTTTTGAAAGACATGTTGCGCTCCATTGATCGAAAAACAACAATTGATGAAATTCAAAAGAAAGTTGCTGAATATTTTAATATTTCTGTAAAAGAAATGCAATCTTCCCGCCGCGCACGAAATGTGGCTCGTCCAAGACAAATAGCCATGTATTTGGCCAAACAGCTGACATCACGCTCTCTGCCAGAAATCGGGCGAAAGTTTGATCGTGATCACACAACTGTTATGCATGCCGTTCGTAAAGTTGAAGAATTAATTGTGGAAGACACCTCATTGTCTGAAAATGTTGAGACTCTTCGCCGTCTTTTGGAGAACTAAAGAAAAAAACTGTTGACGACTCATTATTTTATCTTCTGATTTTATTGCAAATTTGCTACTCTTAAGAAGAATTTATAGACGATGAGTCGTTTTTGTATAAGTAGAAACATTATTAATGTGGTGAAAAGAAATGAAGTTTACAATTGAAAAAGCCGTTTTATTGAAAACTCTGGGACATGTTCAGAATATAGTTGAAAAAAGAAATACCGTTCCAGTATTGTCCAATGTTAAAATTGAGGCAAGCAATGCCGGTATTAGTTTTAAAGCAACTGACATGGATACGGAAATAACCGAAATTGTAGATGCTAAAATTCTGGAAAACGGAGCCATTACAGCTCCTGCACATATGCTTTATGACATTGTTCGCAAACTTTCTGACGGCTCCGAAATAGAATTAATTTATCCGGATGAAAAAGAGCAACTCAGCATTGCATCCGGCCGTTCAAAATTTTCACTTTCAACCATTGGAGTAGAAGATTTTCCAATCATATCGGAAGACGCTTTGCCTACTAACTTTGAAATGAATTGTGATGAACTTAAAGATGTTATTGATCGCACACAATTTGCTGCTTCCACAGAAGAAACCAGATATTATTTAAATGGTTTATATATTCATCCAAAAAATGAAGGAGAAACAAAAGTTTTGCGCATTGTGGCAACTGATGGCCATCGTTTGGCTTGTGTTGAAACACCTTTACCTGAAGGCGCGGCTACAATGGAAGGGGTTATTTTACCGCGCAAGACAGTTGGTGAAATTCGCAAATTGTTGGATGACACAGCTGCCGAATCCGTGCAGATATCTTTATCTGACAGCAAAGTTCGCTTTACTTTAGCCGATGTAACTCTAGCCTCAAAATTGATTGACGGGACTTATCCTGATTATGAAAGAGTTATTCCAACCGACAATGACAAGATTTTGGAATTAAATGTAAAAGATTTGGCGACGGCTGTTGACCGAGTTTCAGTTGTTGCTGAAAGAACGCGGGCTATAAAAATGATTGCCAATAAAAATCATGTGATTATCACAACTTCTAGCCCTGATTTAGGTAGCGCCATTGAAGAAATAGAAGCAACTTATGATAACGAATCATTAGAAATAGGCTATAATTTCCGTTATCTTCTGGATATTTTGGCTGAGATAAAAGGCGATACAGCTAAATTTAGTTTTAGCGACGGCGCTTCTCCATCTGTTATTCATGACACATCCGACTCAAGTGCTATTTACGTTTTAATGCCAATGAGAGTTTAAATTGCCTGAATTAACAGCAAAATTAAATGAAATCACACAAGAAAAGTCAGGTGTTTCCCGCCTGACTTTATCTGACTATAGAAACTACAAAAATTTGCGAATCGAAGCAGATATATCACCGATTATTATCACCGGTGAAAATGGTTCGGGCAAAACAAATATCTTAGAGGCTATTTCTTTTTTAACTCCGGGGCGTGGTCTGCGTAGTGCTAAATTAGCCGATATTCGACGAATACGCCAACCTGAGGAAGAAATAATTAACATTAATACAGGTTGGAGTGTTGCCGCAGAAATTATCAAAAATAATGAAGAATATTTAATTGGTACTGGCACTCAAAAAAGTTTCCGTGAAGAAGCGGAAGATGATGAAATAAAAAATTTTGAACGCCGAATCGTTAAAATAAATCAACAAAAAATCACGCAACAATCTGAACTTGGAAAATATATTTCAGCCATTTGGGTGACGCCACAAATGGATAGATTGTTTTTGGGCGGCACGCAACCTCGTCGCAGTTTTTTGGATCGCTTAGTTTATGCTTTTGATTTGGAACACGCTAAAAGAACAGCAAATTTCGAACATCTTTACCGCCAATGGTTTCAAATTTTGAAAACGGGTCACGCCGATGGAC
>JBNMLT010000089.1:0-5422 GCA_050874965.1 Alphaproteobacteria bacterium | reverse complement strand
CATCTACACCACTTTTGATTTGTTGCTGTATGCTAAATTTAGCATTTTTGAAATGATACTTTTGAAAAAATTTTTCTTCCCCCAAATAATCCAAGCTTTTTGAAAATAATCCTAAGAAAAAAGAAGGAGTAAGTGTAATAATATAATCTGGAATTAATACATCAACAACATCATCACTTTTATCTAAATCATCTATACTTAATGCCGTACGAGCATCAGCACCTTTAGGTTTTGCAGCCAATAAAGTAATTCTACCTTGAGCAAATTGCTCCAAATCAATTGTTTTTGTTTTATTCGTTGTCATTTTTAAATGTCTTTCTCAAAGTTTTTTCATCAAGAATAAATCTTGTTGTTATTATAGTTCCTGGAAAATATTTTTTCAATAAGAAAGCATAATTTTTATCAGGAGGCAAATCTGGTGTTTCTTTTTCATTAAACCATTGGATATTTCTAGAACGAGAATCATTATCTATATTTCTGTATTTATCAGTAAAACGAATGCAAACATTTCCTGTCAAAATAGATATCACTGGTTTAAGATCCTCATCCGTTTCTCCAATTTCATTAATAAATTTTATCATTTTCATCATTCAGACGCCACCTTTACTTCCTAGGTAATTTTCCCGGGTGGATCCGTCTTGAAGAGCAAAAACAGTAGCTAGAATGTCTTTATCTACTTCTTTATGCTGATTAATATATTGTTTTAATCCTTCAGCGACAGTCGAGTTTTCCGTTTTAATAATAGTCTTATATATTGGTAAGCCTGTGTTTAGAAATGATAGACAACAATGATATTTCTCCTCTCTATATTCCATAAAACCAGCCATTGCCCAATTTCCCTCTTTCCCGATAATACTATGTCGCTGAGCATTATCTAAAATTTCGCTAGAAAATATTTGAACATAACTCTTACCATCATCAGTTAAAACCATAGGTGGATTTAATTTAGAAAGCCATTCATCTATTTTCTGAATAAGTCTAGTTACTTCGACTTCTAATGTAGAAACATTTGTTGATGCAAGATTTTCCCTTGTTGGCTTGTAAGATAAAGGTAAAGCGTAAATGTTAGGATTATATTGATGTTTTTCAATAGTAATTCCCATAAATTTATCTAGATTTAATCTTTCTATAATATTAGTAATTCCAGATTTTATTCTACCGTTTAAAATAAAAGGATACATATCTCGTTGAATTAGACCAAATAATAAATAAGGTGCTATATCCAACACTTGATCATCAGCAAAACTAATAGAAGCTTTTAATGCATAAGGCTCATACTCTGCTAATTTATAGAAATATTCTAAAGTTTGATTAGGGGCATCAATAAAAGAAAAATTTGAAATATAAATATCTCGATTTATAACTTTTTTACGATTGTTTCCAGATAACCAATTCTTTGAATTTCTATTAGAATTAAAAGTGTCTAAAATCTCAGAAGGATGAAATTGTTTCATGCATCTCACTAATTCTGCTCGTGGTCGAGAAATATGAGGAGAACCATAAGGCGTTCTTTTATTTTTTAGTAATCGATCAATCTTTTGAGCTTTATTCTTTCCCAAATACAGTCTATTGCGCTGTTTAAGATTCTTTCTCAATAATTGAAAAGAAAAATCATCCATATTAAGTAATTCAATATGGTTAAATTTTTTATACGAAGGAATTTTTCTACTATATCCAGAAAACATTTTTAAAACCTTTCTATGATTAGTAGAATATCAAATATTTTTTGTTATGCCAACTTTTTTATTTAAAATACCCAATTTTTACACAGCTCTGCGAAAATTGGTTTATTTAAGCCAAGTTCGGTGATGATTTCCGAGGGTTTGGCGGTAATTGACAACGATTTAATAGTTTCAACACCTTTTTTGACGGTATTAACTTCGGCACTCATCAGTACCGATTGGCCGATGCACGAGGATAAGTAAACAAAACACTCGTCATTATCTTGCAAATATTCCAAGGCCAGTTTGCGGGCATAAAAGTTAAGCGTCACATCGGCCTTGCGGGCGTCTTTGCCCCACGGACAACCACCGCCAATCGGAGCCGACGCCGAATAGAAATCGCAAGCCAGCTTACGACCGGTGACACCGCAGTCGGCAATGGATGAGTGGCGCGTGTATTTGCCTGTGCCGTTAACAATGATGTTTTCAGGTTCTTCGCCAAGCGACATAATGATAAAGGTTGTCAAATCCACATCTTTCAGCATCGGAATGGCGACAACAGCGGTTTCAACGCCACCCAGCTCATTGAGAGTAATTTGGGTTTTGATGTCAATGCCTAAATAAATGTTCTGCAAAGCGTACTCATACAGAGCCTTGCACAACTTTTTAGCCAAATACTGCTCACGGCTGATATTGCCGACGCCTTTGCATGCGTAACCCACAAACACGCCTTGATCACCCCAGCCGTTTTGTTCCACGCCTTGAGAAATATCTGCTGATTGCCGTCCAATGATATTGATAATCTGAATTTTTGCCGGATTTATGGCATTATCACCCCAACGCAAGCTATAAAACTCATCATAGCCGATTTCACCAAGCGCGGCGATTACATAATCTTTAGCATTTGTTAAATTGACATTGCCGGAAATCTCGCCGCCCAAAACCACGGTGTTGTCTTTAATCATAACCTCCACGGCGTAACGGACATTGGCATCTTGTTCAATTATCCTGTCTAAAATATAACTGGAAATATAGTCGGCGGTTTTGTCCGGATGCCCTAGAGACACAGCTTCCGCGGTTTTAATCATAAACATTTCCTTTCTTGCGTAAAAAAACGCCTTTGGACTATCAAGTCTTTGGGCGTTAAAAAATATAAGAAAAGGGATGATTTCATACCTCATCCCGAATTATACCTTGTTTTATAACCATATTTGGCAAAAATGTAAACCACAAAGATGTCATTACATTTTTTTGCCATAGAGTAAGCCGTAAATTTTTGCCAATGCAACATTATAACTCTTTGACAACCCTTGCCGAGAAACGCAAAACTCCCGACACAGCAACTTCCACGGTATGTGGTTGGCTCTTTTCCAAACGAGCCGACGTTCATCAACCGATAAAATCGGCAGCCACACCAACATGACACGCTCCCAAAGTGAAATTTGCTCTTGAGTGGGATAAACCTTGATTGGTTTCTTCTCCATAAAAATCAGCTCTTGAGCCGTGTATACGATTTCTGGCATACAAGAGCGATACTTTGGCGCACGCACAGGAGGTAACAAACGTTCCACATAAGCGGCAGTTTCCAAATCATTTTTTATTTCTTCCAACATTTCATCAGTCATTTTGCATCGCCTTTACCTTGCCCAGCATATTCGCGCAAACATCGGACATTGTTTCCATTTCCGAAAAAGACAATTTGTTTTCTTTGCAAAACCACTTGCGCACGGCTTTTCGCCAATCCAAAGCGATATATTTTTTCCCGTTCATCCAACCTCGTTCGGCGTTCCACCGCACAAAAGCCACAGGGTCTATCGTGTAACCGCTTTTTTGACAGTAATCGGCGACGTCTTCCACGCTCGGAGCGCCGGTAAATTCAGCTTTATCCACAGATTTAGCCGCTTTATCTTTATCTCCAGATTCATTTACACTTACAGATTCATTCTCATTCTCCGATTCATCTGATGGGGAGGTTGGGGTGTTTGCTTGTTTTTTGCTTGCATCTTGCTTGGCTTTTGCTTGACGTTTGCTTCCGCCTTTTGCACCGCTTGCTTGTCTAATTTCACGCATTTCCAAATACTTGGCGTTATTTTTATCAATTGTTTCTTGAATGGCGTCAAATCGCTGCTTAACCAAATCCGATAATTTAAAAGAAACGGCACCGTAAAAGTTAATTTCGCATAGCGCGATAATTAAATCGGCCACTTGATTTTTCTTGAAGTTATGCACAGCGGCGAGGAAGTCCGCAGGATACAACACAAACGAAGTCTTTTTATCCATTGTAGCCTCCATTGCTGCTGTATGTATGTTTTATACGCTTAATCCCTCGAACCCACTTGAGAGCTAAAGAAGTTCGGCGAACTTCATCGCGTACTTTTTTCTCCAGTTCATTTAGCATTTTTGTTTCAAGATTTAGCAAATAAACTACCGGAATTTGGCGGATGTCTTCAGTTACATAGCTATAGGGTTTCTGTTTTCCCATTATTATTTCCTTTCAAAAAATATTAACTACAGCAGAAACACCCTCAAAAAATCAAAATCGGAGCCACTTATGTTAAAATATTTCGTAATTTTTCAACAAACCTCCTAATTACACGTTTATGAATATGCAAAACAGCAGATATTTCATTTGCGGAGTATCCTTCGTAAAGCATTTCAAATATTTGCTTTTCTTTTGCATTAAATTTTTCTGAATAAATAGATAATGACACTTTTGTAAAATTAGGACAGTCATTATTTTCTAAAAAAAATTCCTCATCGAACGAGCCATAGTCCAATGAGGAATTTAAGTAGTCCCTGCGATTACATTGTTTTTTCAGAAGATTGATGGCATATTGTTTAAGTGAGTGAACCACCAATGCCTCATCTACATCTGGGATAGTGTAAAATCTCTTCAGATAAAAGAGCAATAAGTCTTGAGCGATATCTTCACAGTCTTCTTTATTAAATACTGATGTTGATAATAATCTGCGGATTTGAGATAAGATTGTTATTCGGACATACGGAGGCAGTCCGTTAAAAATTTTAAGATTCATAATATAAACCTCGCTAAAAAATTGTAGAGAGGTTTATTGTATAAAGAAAACCACCGGATAGTCCGGTGGTTCCGGAAAGCTTACAGCTTTACCGAAAAAAATTCCTTTGTTATAAAAAAAAGAATGACGATTTGCAGAAAGTCATAAAAAATAACAAAGGAATTTTAAAATGGATAAAAACACATTATCACACACGACGTGGGATTGCAAGTACCACGTTGTATTCGCCCCAAAATATAGAAGAAAAGTATTTTATGGGAGCAAAAGACTAGAAATAGGTCAGATATTAAGACAATTATGTCAGTGGAAAGGAATAGGAATATTAGAGGCAGAAGTATGTCCAGATCACATACATATGTTACTAATGATACCGCCGAAATTCTCGGTTTCGAGTGTGATGGGATATCTTAAAGGTAAGAGTAGTTTAATGATATATGACCAATGGGGAAATATAAAGTATAAATATAGAAACCGAGAATTTTGGTGTCGAGGGTATTACGTAGATACAACAGGTAAAAATACGCAGAAAATACAACAATACATAAGGGAACAGCTAACGCGGGATGCAGAAGCTAGTCAATTAACTTTAGACTTAGACCCGTTTACGGGATGTAAGTAAAAGTAGCCAGTGCAAATCGTCATACGCTCTTTAGGCGTTTGGGCTGGTACCTTTAGCCTTATAGGCGCATATGAAGAACCACCGGCTATGCCGGTGGGTTACTTTTT
>JBNMLT010000088.1:0-5433 GCA_050874965.1 Alphaproteobacteria bacterium | reverse complement strand
GTCTTCCTTTATCTCCCCCCAATAGGGTAAAAACTTATCCGAGCCGACATCTAAACTACGAAAAATGATTTTTTTGCTGCCCAAGGCCTCAAACAAACGGGCATATTGCTTACGCTGGCTTTCAACATCAGGCATTTTATCCGCCGACATAAAAGTTATTTCCGTGCGATACAAACCAATGCCATCACAATGTGTTGGTTTAATATAGTCATAATCCAAATCCAAACCATAGTTAAGGGCCAAATTAATTTTGACGTCATCCAATGTCTTGTTAGGTTTAACACTCAAAGCCTCCAAATTCTCAAAAACTTTTTGTAAACCTTCAGACTTTTTTTGATATTCCGCCACCAACGACTCAGAAGGGTTTGGATATAAAACCCCCTCATTGCCGTCAACAGCAACCATTTCACCAGACTTAACTTCTTTTAAAACGCCATATATTTTGGCCACAACCGGAATATTCAATGCTTTGGCCACAATAACAACATGCATTGTTGGCGAACATTCTTCTATAACCAGCGCTTTAATTTTGCTATAATTATAATCCATTAAATCCGCCGGTCCCATTGTTTGGGCAATCACAACAATATCTTCGTCTCCGGAAACAAATTCTTGTTCCGCCTCACCGCCTATAAACGCCCTCAAACGGTCGGACACATCCCGTAAGTCATATAACTTTTCTTTTATATACGGATCGTTGGTTGAGGAAAGTTTGCCCCACATATCCTCATAAACATGCTCAACAGCAGCCTCTGCCGTATAACCTTTGGCAATATCCGCGCTAATTTTTTTATACCAACCTTTGTCCATGGCAAACATTCGATAAGCTTCCATAATATCCGTTGTGTTGCCAATATAACTTCCGGCCTGCGCGATTTTTTTATCAATAGATTCCACCATTTTGCGGCGCCCTTCGGCAAGTTTTGACTGTTCCAGTTCTATGTTGTCGGCAAAAATATTAATTAATTCCCGCTGCCGATAATGCAACACAGCTTTACCCACGCCATATCCTTTGTTCATGCTAACACCGCGCAACAATTCTCGAACCACAATGCCTTTTTCGCGAATAATCTGGTTTTTATAATCATCAAAGTCACGTGCTGTCAGCAAATCAACCAATGGCAGGCTTAACGTTTCCGCTTCTTCTGTTTGGCTGTCCGTGTAACCTGATTTACTATTCTTTATCACAACAAAAACACCAATCGTCATATGCAAACGAGTTATCGGAATGCTTATCAACGAACGGTTGTTTTTTTTATCCACAAAGGTTTTAACAATTTTTGCCGACGCGCTTTCACCTATGGTTCCTTCGTCATAACGAATATTTGTTTTGTAATCGCGCGCCTGATATTGACCAATCAGCTCTAAATAGTTTTCATCAACTGTCGCGTATAAAAGCGTTTCATCCACTTTTAACGAAGCGGAAAGCATTTTTAGAATATTATGAATTTTTTCCGGCATTAATGTTTTATTTGCTAGTTCTTCATTAATCGCTTTTTGAACAGCCAAAGCCTCGCTGACAATGCCCGAAGTATTCATTTTTGCCCCTGTATATTTCTAAATTATAGTTGCAACCATATTTTTACCGTTTATACTATTTTTCATCTTATGTAAACATAAAAAAGGAGAATAAAATGGCAAATACATATAAACGCGGGCAAAATGACAAACGTCCTTGGGGCACTTGGGAAGTGATTGACTGCGGTTTGGGTTTTTGCGTTAAACACATTGTTGTTGATCCCAACGGAATTTTATCATTGCAACTCCACCACGGACGCGCCGAACATTGGAATATTGTCCGTGGCACGGCAACAGTTACACTTGGCGAAAATATTATTGAGAAAAAAGCCGGCGAATCCGTATATATTCCGGTAGAAACAAAACACCGAATCCAAAATAATTCAACAGAACCAATGGAATTTATTGAGGTTCAGGTCGGTGAAAATCTTGATGAAAATGATATTGTCCGTTTTGAAGATAAATATGGACGCGCCAAATAAACTTTTATGTGTATAAATCAGAATCCCTCTTGAAGTTTTTTAAAGGTTAATGAATCCTTAACATAAAGTTCGGAGGGATTTTTTATGTTAAACAATTATGATTATTCAACAATGAAAACCGGTGATATTATGGTTTCGGCTTGTCGAGAGTTGTTAGAAGAAAACGAATCTTGTTGTGAGCTGTGGGGCTATATGTTGCGCATTGAAAATAATTCGAACGAACGCATCCGCTTAACGTCTAAAGATGTTTGCATTACGGATGAGCTGGGCAACAGTCAGCATTTATCTGCTTTGGGTTTTAACGGCGAATTGCCGGATTTGGAGCCTGGCGAATGTTTTGAGTTTGAAGACACGGCCATGTTAAACGGTGCCGCCGCGGTTATTTATGGCTATTGTCACGCAGTGACCACCAAAGGGAAAGAGCTCAAAATCAAACTTCCAGTTATCAATTTGAGCTCATCTAAAAATATTTCAGCTTGTTTTTGTTGATTAGTATTCAGTAATAGAGGTATTGCCTTTAACATACATATTTAAATATTTGTGTATGTTCATTTCCATATGTTCATCAAACGCATTAAACAGTTTAACAACCATTTCATTCCAATATTTTTCTTTATCCTCAATATTTGTGTCTATCGGCATGCTCAATTCACGATAAGCCTCCACCGAAGTTTGCGCCGAAGATTTATTGTCGGTCACGCGTAGCAACACACTCAAATTAGCATGATACTTCAAGCGGTCCTTTTGCAACAGCTGCTCTGACTTTTCTTCTTTTTCTGTAACACTGGCATCTTTAATGACAAATTCCGCTACTCTGTCTGAAGAAAAATCGACAGCATCTAAACGCTCATCTGCCCATGTTTTGGCTGTTTTTTCAATTGAAATAGGAAACAAATGTTCAACATTTGGGCGTGTAAATGATGGTGAAAACTCTGATTTCACGTCAATTTTTTTAACCATCAGTTCAATTGGCTTTTTATTGTCAAAGTGTAAATCGCTATATCTTTCCGGCGCCGCTTCATCATTATTCATTGTGGAACAAGCGCTCATCAGACTAGCAAAAGAAATTGCACACAACATTTTCAAGAAGTTTTTCATACTATTTTACCCCATAAATTGAACCTATTTTATAGATAAAATTTACAGGGTAAAGTTTAAGATATGCTTAAAAATTGTTTTTAATGTTTCAAAAGTTCACCTTTATCAAAAGAATATACTTGCCCGCAAAAATTGCATGTAGCCGTAATTTTTCCATTTTCAACCATTGCGTTGATATCATCTTCTTTCATAGAGCTCAACGTGTTCAAAAGTTTTTCTCGACTACAACGACAACCAAAATAATAATCATTTGTTTTTACAACTCGAACCTGATGTTCATGGAAAAGACGATATAAAATATCTTCCGCTGTTAATTTTTCATCAAACATTTCCGCCGTTGTCAAGCTATCCAGTAAAATTTTATCTTCATTCCACTTTTCGGCCAACTCATCTTCTGTTTCTGATAGTTCTTTTCCGCCTTTCGTTGGCATTTTTTGAATCAAAATACCAGCGGCCTGCCAATATTTATCATTTTTATGCAAATATAAATGCAAGTGTGTATCAATTTGTTCAGAATATTTGAAATAACGCAAAGCGCACGCCTCTAAAGTATTGCCTTGCAAGTCGACAACACCTTGATATAAATCTGTGTTTTTGCCTTGGTCTATTGTAAAAATCAAACTTCCTTTGCCCAACCAAAACGGTGTTGCTTCTAATTCACCCTCAGTTTTGCGCAAAATTTGGGCTTCTTTCATTTTTTGTTCATCAAAACGAGCCGTCGCACGTACTTTTCCTCCCGATGTAACATCCGCCACCAAATCAGAAATTGGACCATCCCCTTGAATTTGCAAGGTAAACAAACCGTCAAATTTCATCAAACTAGCCAACATCACGCCCAACGCCGTGGTTTCGGCCACCGCAGCGCCAACGTTGTCCGGATATTTATGATGAGAAAACACTTCCGCCAAAACATTATCCAAACGCACTAAACGTCCTCGAAAAGCGTTGTCATCCAAATTAAAAGAAACGCATTTATCTTTATTCATCTTTTAAAAACCTCTTTGTGATTAAACTAATGTTCTATAATGCAAAATTTAGGGTAGAAAAGGAGATATTTCAAGTGAGTTACGAAAATTATCCCGAAACAGAGCAACCAAAGCGCAAACGTCCGGCCAAAAAAATTACGCCTCAACGACTAAAAAATATTGGTTTGTACTATTTAAAACGTTTTGAATCCTCGGTGGAAAACCTGCGTTCCGTTTTGCAAAAACGTGTCAATCAATATGCCAAAGAGAATCCAGAATTTAACAAGCTCGAAGCCTATCAATGGGTAGAAAATATTTTAGCGGAATTTGAAAAACTTCATTATTTGGACGACAACCGTTTTACAGAAATCAAGGTTCGTCATTATCTTTCTACCGGCAAACCAGCGCGCTATATTCAAAACAAATTGCGTGAAAAAGGCATTGCCAACGCACAAATTACCGAAATGCTGGAAGATTTGGATTATAATCCGCGAGAAATGGCTCTAAAATTGGCAAAACGCAATAAAATAGGACCTTTCCGACCAGATGAAGAATCGCGTAAACTCAATCGGCAAAAAGATATGGCGACCTTAGTCCGCGCCGGTTTTGATTATGATATTATCACTCAAATCATGAATTCTGATTTTATTGGCGATGATAAGGATGATGATTAATAATTGTTTGCATACGATAAATCTGCTCGCTTAAAACAGCCCGCATCAGCATATGCGGCAAGGTTAATTTACCAAACGAAAGGATTAAATCCGCTTTATCTCGAGTTGATTGCAAATGCCCATCCGCGCCACCAATTAAAAAACAAATTTCCGAACAGCCGTCAAGAATCCAGCGTTCAACTTTAGAGGCCAATTCCATACTGGAAATATTGACACCACGCTCATCCAAGACAACCACTTTAGCCCCGTTTGGAATCGAATTTTGCAAAAACTTAGCCTCATCTTCTTGCGTGGAGTTGTCTTTTTCTTTAATAATCACGTTCCACCCCGAACGTTTTACATATTCGGCAATTATTGCCGCCTCGGGCGAACCGTGTTTGCATTTGCCTATGGCTAAAATCAAGGCTTTCATGTTTTTTCTCCATTTTGAAAAGGATAATACAAACTTTTCCCTAACATTACAAGAAAACGTAACAAATAATATATAAAAAAGATTTTTAATAATATATTAAGCTTGTTATTTTATGCTTATTTTAACAAGATTTATTACTTTAACAAGAGGAAAGAAAGATGAAAAAAAAGCTTAGCAAAGGTCTCTCTCTCTCTGTAAATTCTAGACATTCGATTTCAGAGCGTTTTAAAGCTTCTACACGTGGTTTTTGCCACTTTTGGGAAAAATTTGAATCAGGGTGGCAT
>JBNMLT010000087.1:0-5461 GCA_050874965.1 Alphaproteobacteria bacterium | reverse complement strand
TACTATATGCGAGATGGTACAGTTACGGTTGCGGACGGACTGGCGGTGTCGTCAACTTCTGAAATTATATCGGATATAGCTTTTGGACATGGTCCAAAAGAAAAACTGGTGGCGTTGGGGTATTCTTTTTGGCAACCGCGCCAATTAGAGGCGGAAATATATAATAATGATTGGTTGGTTGTGGATGCCGATAAAGATATTTTGTTCCGCGCGCCGGATGAGGAAAAATGGCAACGCGCTTTAGACGAAACCAATATTCCTCTGGATAGATTTGTTAATGTAACCGGACATTGCTGAAAGTTATTTTGAAGATGACTTTCTTTTGGCGCTTCGGCTGTTTGTTAAGGTTTTTGTGTTTTTAGCTTCAAAGAAAAACATTAATAAAGTGAATATTTTTTTCCAATCTCGAATTGTCAAACTTTTCAGCATTTTTATGAGTGTTGGAAACATTGCGGAAAAAAATATGGAAAAAGCACTTTCTTTGGATGTGGAACGAGTTTGTTCTTTAGTATTGGCTTGCTTTAGTTGATTGGCTGAAGCAGCTTTTGTTATTTGGCAACGATAAGGCGCTAAAGTGTTTTCAATTTCTTCATCTGTAATAAAAGCACCTAAAATTCGGGTGAGCGTGCCATTTTCTTCCAAAAACAGAGAATCGCCTTTGCCTAATAAGTTTTCGGCGCCGGTTGTGTTTAGAATGGTCATCGAATCGGCAGGACTTGCCACTTTATAAGATAAGCGCGTAGGCAAATTGGCTTTCAAACTTCCGGTAATAACATCCACAGAAGGACGTTGGGTGGCAATAATCAAGTGTATGCCGGCAGCGCGGGATTTTTGAGCCAAAATCTGCACTTGTTTTTCTACGGATTTATCAAACATGATTAAATCAGCAAATTCATCGATAACACAAACAATATAAGGAAGTTTTTCGCTTGCTTTGGCGTTGTATTCGCTAATATTCCGAGAGGTTTGCTGTTCAAACAAGTTGTAGCGGTTGTTCATTTCCTCAACTAATTGACTTAAGCAGATGCTGGCTATATTCATATCTGTAATGACTGGGCGCAGCATGTATTGCTGATTGTTATAAATGCTGAATTCTATCCTTTTAGGATCAATTAAAACAAATTTTAGTTCTTGTGGAGATTTTTTGTGCATCAGCGATATGATAAACGAGTTTAAGCCAACGGATTTGCCCGAGCCGGTGGTCCCAGCCACTAAAAGATGTGGCATTTTAGACAAGTCTTTCATAATCGGGTTACCGGCCATGTCAACACCAAGGCAAATTGGCAACGGCGAAGCAGCTTTAATAAAATCTGCCGTGTAAAGCAATGGCGAAAAAGCCACGGTTTGTTTGGTGGGGGACGGTATTTCAAAACAAATCATCGTGGAATTAGGCACTTCCACAATACGAATGCTACTTATTCCAAGCTCTCGACCAATATCACGCTCCAACTTTTTAACGCTACTGAATAGGGTGCCTGGAGCTAGTTGGTATTGTGCTTGGATGAGCATTGGTCCTTCTGTGATTTGACCTAATTTTCCTTTGATTCCAAAAACAGATAAGATGTTAGACAGTCTTAACGATAATCCGGAAATCATATTATAGCTCCTTTCCTGAATTTGTGCCGCCAAAAGGCATGTAAGCTCCCACGCCGCCGAAGTATTTACGGAAAAATCCTTGCTCTTGCTCCATGGTTTGGGTTGTGTTTGTGTCAATTTTAAGATTATTTCCATCGGCTAAAGATAATTTTTCTATTTTGCTGATTTGGTCATTATCAAAGCTTATGGCTAAAACTTTTCTGTCAAGTTCTTCGGGACGGAAAAATGCCACTTTTTTGACGGTTGAGGCCATATATATCCAGTGGTCATCGCTTAATCCGGTGGTTAAGCTTGGCGCACCTAGAATGTTCATAACATCTTGTTTGCTTTGTCCTAGGCGAACTTCTGAAATTTTTTCGTTTGCTGGCATGTTACCATTGTGCACCAAAAATAAATCGTTGGAACATGCGGACACGGCAAGGCTTGTTAAAAGAAAAAATATTTTGCGTATTGACATATTGGTTAATCCTTATATTTTTACATTAAGTTATATATAACACAAGGATTTTAGAATGCAAAAAAATTTTTCATATCCCATTAAAATTGAAGATTTAAAACAGTCTGATTATAAATATGAACTAAAAGCCGATGCAGCTGAACTTGAGAATATAGCGCAAATTTTACAAGTGGAAAAAGTTCATGAATTTAAAGCGGATATTTTCTTAAAGCTTAACAATCGGAGCAATAATTTGCGTGTTTGGGGCAGGGTATTTGCCAAAATTGAATTAAAAAGCGTTATAACGCTGGATAATTTTATAAAAGACTATGATATTCCGTTTGAACTCAATTTTGACACACGCGCGACATATAACGATATTAAAGAGTTGGAATGCAATATAGAAGATGATGTGCCGGATATTATTGAAAACGGGTGTATTAATTTGGCCGATATAGCCATTGAGCAAGTTGCGTTGAATTTGGATGACTATCCAAGGGCTGAAGGTGAAGTTTTTGACGATGCCCGTTATTGTGAATTTGACGCAACAAAAACAGAAAATCCGTTTGCGGTGTTGGCTAAACTTAAAAAATAATTAAGAAAATATAAAAAGTACTTGCAAAATAAGAAAAAGTTATATACAAACTGTGTTAATCGTTTGCGGCGTTATTTTGCTTGCTTTTTAGATAAAGTTATGCTAAATAAAACCTCGAATGTAATGTGTAAATGTTTTAAGTAATTGAATAAAGAGATAAAGAAATGGCTACACCAAAGAAAAAAGTATCTAAATCACGCCGCGATATGCGCCGTTCTCATGATGCATTGTCATCTAATGCTTATCAAGAATGCCCGAATTGCGGTGAATTGAAGAGACCTCATAATGTTTGCCCTAAATGCGGTCAGTATGATGGTAAAGAAGTTGTTGCTCATAAAGAAGCAAAATAATTTTTTATAAATCTAAAATATGGAGCAGGTTTTGTCTGAAAATAATCTGGTCATATCTATAGACGCAATGGGGGGAGACAATTCCCCTCATGTCGTAGTAGAAGGTATTGCAATCGCTCATAAAAACAATCCTGACATCAAATTTTTGTTGTTTGGCGATGAAACGCAAATTGAAGAAGACATCAAAAAATTTCCGCAACTAAAAGATTTTTGCAAAATTATCCACACTAGTGAGCGGGTTCGCAATGAAGACAAACCTTCTCAAGTTATTCGAAATAAAAATACAAGCATGTACATGGCTATTGACGCTGTTCGCCGCGGCGAGGCCAGTGCAGTTGTTTCTGCTGGAAACACAGGTGCTTTGATGGCTATTTCAAAGATGATTTTGAAAACCATCCAACGTATTCACCGGCCAGCTATATGCACAGCAATTCCGCACAAAAATGGACGTTGTGTTATGCTTGATTTAGGGGCAAATACAGAATGTAGTGCTGTGAATTTGGCGGAATTTGCCATTATCGGCAATGTTTTAGCTCGCCACACACTAGGAATTGCTCGCCCGCGAATCGCTTTATTAAACATTGGCGCCGAAGAAATGAAAGGCAAAGAAGAAATTCATCAAGCGGCAAAAATGATTAAAAGCACGCATTTGGACTTGAATTTTATTGGATATATAGAGCCTCATCAAATTGGTGAAGGGTATGCGGATGTTATTGTTTCTGATGGATTTACGGGAAATATCGCTCTAAAAACCATGGAAGGCACGGCTAAACTGATTTCTAGTTTGCTTAAAGGTACAATTAAGAAATCACTATGGGTGAAAATTGGTTTGCCATTTTTATTACCTTTGGTTTGGAAACTGAAAAAAACAATGGATCCGCGTAAATATAATGGCGCAATGTTTGTCGGATTAAATGGCTTATCTGTTAAAAGTCATGGCGGCACAGATGCTATCGGATATTCCTATGCAATTGATAATGCTGCTAAATTGGTGCGCCAAAATTTTGTGCAAACAATACGCGATGAAGTTGAAAATGTAGACTTGGACGAACTTTCTCAGGATATTTTGTATGATGCTTATTAGAAGTGAGATGATTGGTTTTGGTCATTATTTGCCAAACAAAGTACTGACAAATGATGATTTATCAAAAATGGTGGAAACAAACGATGAGTGGATTAGAACCCGCACAGGTATTGTAAGCCGCCATATTGTTGAGGATGAAACGACTTCTGTAATTGCCGGCAATGCGGTGTCTAATGCTATTAAAGACGCCGGATTGCGGCCTTCTGATGTGGATGTTTTGATTTTAGCTTCTATTACACCAGATAACACCACGCCTTCAACAGCCACAAAAATTGCGGCAAATTTAGGCTTTAGAGCTGGAGTACCGGCATTTGATATTTCCGCAGCTTGTTCTGGGTTTGTTTATGCTCTGACTTTGGCTGACAACATGATCCGTTTGGGACAAGTTAAAACAGCTGTGGTGGCAGGTGCTGAGTGCTTGTCTAAGATTGTGGATTGGACTGATCGTAATACCTGTGTTTTGTTTGGTGACGGTGCGGGCGCGGTGGTTTTGCGCGCGAAAGAAGGTGATGGATCGGCTGACGATATAGGAGTTTTAAGCACTTGCATATATTCGGATGGTTCGCAGTACGATAGTTTGAAAACAAATGGCGGCCCTTCATCCACCCAGTCGAGCGGTTTTGTGACCATGAATGGTAAAGAAGTTTTCAAACATGCGGTTGTTTGTTTATCTGAAGCAGCGGAAACCGCTTTGAAAAACGCACAAGTACAAAAGGATGATGTTGACTGGCTGATTCCTCATCAGGCCAATATTCGAATTATTGACAGTGTTGGCGAACGCTTGGGGATTCCTTCAGAAAAAGTGATTGTAACATTAGACCATCATGGCAACACGTCCGCGGCCTCGATACCTTTAGCATTGTCTGAAAATCATGCTAATGGGCGGTTGAAAAAAGGCGATCTTGTTGTATTAACCGCAATGGGGGCCGGATTTACGTGGGGCGGCGCTGTCGTCAGACTCTAAAGATTATATTAATATCTGTGTTTTTCAAAAAAATGCTGTTTTCTTTTGGTGAAATCAGCATTTTTTTTTGAATGTTTTATCAATAATCTTTCAATTTTAACGTATTGTTTCCAAAGGTGAATTTATATCATTTGAACTTTTTCCTTTACAAAAATTGTTTACCCGTTATATTGATAAGCGGATAGGCGATAGTTTATCTGAGGTGTCGAAACCTGTTAAACAAGCGTCTAAAAACGACGTTAAATACCTTCTAGCGAAAGCTGGAAGGTAGTAAAATATGCTATGTGCTAATATACTACACTATTTCTTGTTTAATAGTTTCGAACTTCCAGCTGCCTTTTCAGGTGGCTTTTTTATTTATAAAATAAGAAAGGAAGACTAAATGAAATTATTAATAAATAAAAATCAATCTGGCCGTTCAATGATAGAAATGTTG
>JBNMLT010000086.1:0-5482 GCA_050874965.1 Alphaproteobacteria bacterium | reverse complement strand
GGATGAAGGAATTTACGAACCGCTTTCCAATGATGAAAAACGCATTATCCGTATGGATTGTTATGGCAAAATAGACTGGCGTAAATCGTATCAATTAAGCGCATTGTATAAATACTTTAAAAAAAGTGAAAATTTTAAACAGTCCAAATTATCTGATTATGACTTAAACAATTCTCCGAGTTGGCGCGTTTTTAGACAATTTCAGAGTTTTCGCTCTATTTCGCTAAAAATAAAGCAATTTCTTTATAAATCAAAAATTAATCCCGACGCGCTTAAAGTTATGACGGTGAGTGATTTTTGCGATGTTATTTACAATGCTTATAAAAAACACGATGGCGATAGGTCTGCCGCATTTATTTTGCCGGAAAACAGTATCCGTATTCGCTTAATTCGGTCTTTTATACAAAAATGCGGCAATGAGTTCCGCATGCAACTTTTGCAACATGGAAATGACCCGCGGTGTGTTGATTCTTTATGCAATGCTTTGCAGCGTTTCGGACACTGTGACACAGGTAGTTTGCTTGTAACAGAAACTTATTACACTCCACGCATTTTAAAAGATTTAAAACGAGCTGGTTATGACGTTGCAAAAATTCATATTGGTGATGAAATTCCTCAACCGTTTATTAATGAGCTTATTGACGCCAATAAAGCAGACTTGATTCTCGCCCGTGATGAAAGCGGCAAATTGCTTGATAAAAGCCGCTTGCCAAAGTTGGAGCTGCATCACAAACACGCTGTGCAATTTTCTGTCAGCAACGGCTATTTGGCCCGTGCCAATTATCCACACAATCTGGTCTTGGTGGATTCCGTTATGCATGCCAAATATTATCATCTTTTCGATCGCATTGTTAAACAAGAAAAAATGAATAATTATTTTTCACGCTTAAATATTAACAGCGCCACGGCTATTTCAATTATTGGTTTTAATCGCAACGACACTATTTGCTATGATTTTGAGCAAACCAAAGAATTTCAAAAACGCCAAGCCGAAGATAAGTTCCATGTGGTTAACTACCTGAAAGAAATGGAAAAAAGGTCCTTAAATGAAATAGAAATTATGGAAAAATACAATATTCCATATTTAAATAATTCAAACACGACTCATTCCAGAACTGAGGATATCTCGGAAAAAATTGATGAAAATTCAGAAAACATCAAAAAATTCAAAAAATGGCTTAAGCAAAAACAAAGACGTCAAAGCAACGAAAGATAAAATGAAATGACAAGCTTTATAGAAATGTTGCAAAATCGAAAATTTGCTCAAGGTGAAAAATTGGAACCCGAAGCATTGATTGTCGCACAAAAAATATTGGTTAATTCCGGCTTGGATTTTATTCCCTCTTCTTACGTCTCTTTTTTGAAGCATTATAATGGGATAAAGGCTAATGGAGCCTATCTGTTTGGCGCCACGGTTGACGATGAATTGGATATTGCGGATAAAAACCATGAAATGCTCAAACCGGAAGGTTCTTTGCTCTTGGGCTATAATGATTTTGATCTTTTGGTTTTTAATTACCAAACACATCAGTATCAAATTATTGACAGAGAAGACCTGTCTGTGTTAGACAGTTATTCAGAAAAAGAACTTGATTTTGCTTTAACGCAAATTTTTGATATATAGAAATAATGAACAATATTTATTTAAACACAAAAGAAAACATTATTAAAGCGGCGGAAACCATAAAAAATGGCGGATTGGTGGCTTTTCCGACCGAAACGGTTTACGGACTTGGCGCCAATGTCTATAACAGCGCCGCTGTCGCCAATATTTTTGCGGCAAAACAACGACCTCATTTTGACCCGCTTATTTCACACATTGCTGAAATTGATTTTTTAAAAGAATATGCCGCCACCGATGAACGCGTGTTTGCGCTAGCCAAACATTTTTGGCCCGGACCTTTAACCTTTGTTTTGCGCCGAATTGAAGAAAATCCGAGCATTGATTTAGCTTGTTCCGGTCTGCGTACTTTAACCGTTCGAATGCCTCGCCATCCTATTGCATTAGCGCTCATTAAAGCCAGTGGCGTGCCGATTGTCGCGCCTTCGGCCAACAAATATCAATCCATCAGCCCGACCACAGCTCAGCATGTTGCCGATGGTTTAGGAGATAAAGTTGATATGATTTTAGACGGTGGCGCTTGCAGTGTCGGCGTGGAATCCACCATTATTGATTTAACCACGGATAAGGTTGTGTTGCTTCGCGCCGGAGGCACCGCTAAAGAAGATATTGAAGAGTTTTTAGGAGAAAAAATTTTAATTTCCTCAGGAAATCCGGAATTACCAACGGCGCCTGGGCAACTTTTGCGTCACTACGCGCCTAAACATGTTTTACGCATTAATGTTGAAAAACCAGAACCTGATGAATTTTTTATTGGTTTTGGTCAATTGGATGGAAATTTAAATCTAAGTTCTAAAGGCAGTTTGACTGAAGCGGCTGAAAATTTGTTTGCCTATATGCGTATGGCCGACGCGCAGACAAAATTCACCAAAATCGCCATAGCGCCCATTCCGCAAAATGGACTTGGCTTAGCTATTAATGATAGAATAAAAAGAGCCTCTTACAAATAAAATTTAGTCTTTACATTATAAATAAATGTGGTATATTTGGCATGTTTTGTTATTCTTGTGCTAATTTTTATTTTCCTTTTAAGGAAGTTTTTATTTATTCATCTTTTAAATTTTTAGCTTTATGAAAAAGAGAAACATCTTTTGGGCTATGGGCGGACTTGTTGTGGCTAGTTTGTCCTTATTGGGTTATTATCAGCGTGAATACGTTGCCAAACAGGTAAGAGCCATCCGCGAGAAACTTTCTCGACCACGCTTGATGGCTGACGATGAATAATTTTATGTGAAAAAATTCCGCTATGGTTCAAAGCCGTACCGGAGTTTTTTTGTTACCTAAATTCATGCTATTTAAATGCAAACTCAATATACGTTGAATCACTACCCCAATTATTACAATATTTTGCGGCAAGAGACGGAGCAAGCGGCAAATGTCCGGAACAAGCATAGTAATAATATCCGCTTGAGCCGAGTTCGCCTTCACCATCACACCCATCAACAACAAATCCCATTCCGCTAGAATATGCAATTACAACCATCCCGACCAATCCGCTTGAAGAAGTTGTTCCCCAATCCGCCGTTGCCAACGCGACACAAGCTTCTTTAGGTAAACCTGATAAATTAATAAAAAAACTTTTATATTGATCATAAAAATTACCAGAAATGTAAATACCTCCACCAAAAGTATTTATAATCGACGAACTATTTAATTTTAAATCATCCGGTACGGCACCCATGCCTATTGCCGTGCCATTATATAACCCATTATAATCTTTCTGCTGTGCATATAATGTTCTGATATTGGTCACAATTTCCGTAATTTGTTGCGCAGTCTTATTGATTTTAAACTTCATCATCGCTTTAGAATATCCGGCGATACCCCCAACGGATAGCACGCCGATAATGGCGAGCACATCCAGCATTTCAATCATTGAACGACCGAACTGATTAAATTTCATAACAACTTCCTTTCCTTTTTGGTTAACAATAAAAAAAGCCGCCTGAAAAGCGACCGGAAGTTGACAACTACTGCATATAAGAATAGTGTAGCATATTAGCACATAGCCTATTTTGCTACCTTCCGATCGTTAGATCAGAAGGTATTTAACGTCTGATGATTGACGTATATGCAAGAGGTTGTCACACCTCAGACAGACTATCGCCTATCCATTTATTAATTTATCTAAATGAATTAAAGATGTAAAGCAAAAAAGAAAGAAAATTTTGACACTAAATACAATGCAAGATTTTTTCGTCGCTATGCACACAAAAAGCACATGAGAAAAAATCTTGCAAGAAGAAAGCTATTAGCTCGTTTTTTTACAGCATAAAGCGAATAATCTGCACCAAATCAGCATACACCACAAATGCGGCAATTTTATAAAGCACGGCAACGCTCATAACCGAACCACCAACAATTAAGAGCTGGATTAAAACAGCCGCCACAACAGCGCAACCCAAAATCAAAAGCCAATAGTATTTTTGTTTTAAGAGTAACAAAGACACAACTAATGCGGCAATAGTCAGATACACGCCTTTCATTGCGCCAAAGGTTTCCGCAACCGGAGCGGTTACCACGCCAAAACCAAAAATAAATGACGCCATAATCACCACCAACGCCGCGATAAAAATCATAAAGCAAGTTTGTTTTGACATTATTTCACCTTTCCTAGCTAATAGCTACGCGCATAAATCACGTCTAATGTCGCATATTTACCGGTTAACAAGCACTTGCCTGTTGTACCACTTTGATCGAACGGAATGCAACGTATAGTTATTTTCATGGATTTCAACAATTCTTCGGTTGCCGGATCAGCGCACCATTTGCCTCGCACAAACGCTACTTTACCTTGTGTTCCGTCTTCAATCCACTCATTGCCATTGGCAAAATACGCGGCAAACTCTTCAGGCGTTTTGATATCCGTGCGGATATTGTGTTCCAAACGCTCTTTTGCACGTTTAAACATTTCATGTTGTAAAAACTCTAAACGTTCACCGGCAGAAGCAACAAAATCTTCGGTTTTCATAATTTTTTTACCGTCCGGCTGACCAAAGAAAATGCGTTCTTTAACCATCAAGCCGTTATTTTCAATGTCACGAGCACCAATTTCACAAACCATTGGCGCCCCCTTGCGTACCCACTCCCAAACTTTATCCACACTGGATTTGTCACGAGTATCAATTTTGGTGCGGAGTTTTTCACCAAACGCAGTTTTATTTTTCAGTTGAGCTTGAATATTTTCAACATACGCCATAATTTTAGCGGCATCATCATTCTTTTTAATCAACGGAATAAAAATAATCTGATAAGGAGCAATTCTTGGTGGAACAACCATTCCTTCGTCGTCGGCATGCGACATAATCACACCGCCGATTAAACGTGTGGAAACGCCCCAAGACGTGGTATAGGCGTATTCTTGTTCATTGTTTTGGTTAACAAATTTAATATCAGCCGACTTGGCAAAATTCTGTCCCAAAAAGTGAGATGTTCCGGCTTGCAAAGCTTTACCATCCTGCATCATGGCTTCAATACAATAAGTATCTACCGCTCCTGGAAACTTTTCGTGTTCAGGCTTGCGTCCGGCAATCACCGGCATAGCCAAAACATTTTCAGAAACTTCTTTATAAACGCCTAACATTTTGGTTGTTTCAGCTCCCGCCTCTTTGGCTGTGGCGTGAACAGTATGTCCTTCTTGCCACAAAAATTCACGCGTCCGCAAAAATAAACGAGGGCGCATTTCCCAACGAACCACATTTGCCCATTGATTCAGTAAAATTGGCAAATCACGATAAGATTTTACCCATTTAGAAAACGAATCGGCAATAATTGTTTCACTGGTCGGACGCACAATCAAAGGTTCATCCAGCTCCGATGCCCGCTTCAATTTTCCATCTTCATTAACCAAACGAGAATGGG
>JBNMLT010000085.1:0-5491 GCA_050874965.1 Alphaproteobacteria bacterium | reverse complement strand
GTTATGGCCGTGTAGCCAAAAAAAGTGTTTATTTTCTCTAAGATTTGCGGCTCACGTTGTTGAACTTCAAGAGCGAACGCTCCACTTAAAACCAATAACTCAAGAATCCCGTTTGTTCTTTCATTTTTTTTAAAAGAGATTCTCTGCGGAAGTGTAAATTTTGCAAGCTCATCGCCGACAATACCCGTCCAACCGGATAAAATTTCCATTTCCATCAAACCGTTATTGCCTAAAATTTGTTTGGCGATAGGTCTTACGGTGCGGGCCACGCTGGTTAAATCGTCCAAAGTATGCTCATCTTTTATTAAAATTTCTTTTTTTGCCATAAATTAATCTCCATCAACTTCATCAAAATGGGCAAGAGGGTGTTTCTTTCGGACAATATCACCAAGTTTTTGCGAGGAAATATGGGTGTATATTTCTGTGGTGGCTATATTTTCATGTCCTAGCATTTTTTGCACAGAACGTAAATCCGCGTCATTGTTTAATAAATGGGTGGCAAAAGAATGGCGTAAAACGTGAGGGGAAACTCGGGACGGATAAATGCCGCAATCAATGGCTAATTTTTTTAAATCTTTATAAAAAGCGTCGCGCGTTAAATGTCCGGATATAGAAATTAAAGAAGGAAAAAGCCAAGGAGAGGACTTTTTATTTTTAATAAACTCTTTGCGCAAGTTTTCATAATCTTGCAGCGCTGCCAGTGCGCGCGAGGCGATTGGAACAACTCGTTCTTTGTTCCCTTTACCTAAGACCGTAATCAATCCTTTGTTATAGTTAATGGAAGTTTCGGGTAGATTGACCAACTCGGATACTCTTAGTCCTGTGGCGTACATCAGCTCAATCATGACGCCGATTCGCCAATATCTGTAATCTTTTTGAGAAAAGGCTTTTTGAATAATTTGAAGAATTTCTTCCGCTGACAAAAATTTGGGAAGAGGTTTCTGCTGTTTTGGGGTAAGAATATTTGACGCCGGATTGTCTTTTATTATTTTTTCTGAATAAAGAAATTTGCAAAACTCTTTGATGGCGGAAAGTTTTCGCGCAATGCTTTTAGGGGCGTATTGTTTTGTTTGTAAATCTTGGATAAATTTTTCAATTCGTTCTTCGCTCAATTCACTAAGAGCTGCAATGCCACTAAATTCCAAGAATTGTACAAGATCTGTTTCATAAGCGGAAATAGTTAAAGGCGCAGAACCAGATTCGGCTGATTTTGCTTCCAAAAACTGATTCAAATACCGCCCAATCATAATTTAATTGTCTAAGTTTACAACAATTTCTTGCGATACGTGTTCGGATGGGACCTGAATGTCATGAACCATTAAAAATACAATACCGACAAAAAGAACAACACCCAAAGCATATAAGATAATTTTAAGGCTGCTGTTTTGATTATAATTTGATTGTCTTCTCATAAAATTCTTCCTTATCAATTGTTAAAAAAGATTGATTAATAGTAACAAGGTTATATTATTAGGTCAATAGAAAGCAAAGGTTTGAACAAGAAAAATTAAAAAATGCCTAAGATTAATAAAATAATTTTGCTCGTTGGTTTAATGGGAAGCGGAAAGACAAGCGTTGGAAAAAGATTGGCTCGTCGCTTGTCGCTACCTTTTATTGATGGCGATCAAGAAATAGAAAAAGCGGCAGGATTGTCGTTGGTAGATGTTTTTAAGTGCTTTGGTGAAAAAGAATACAGAGCCGGAGAAGAGCGGGTGATGAAAAGACTGTTGCAGGGCGTCCCTTGTGTTTTGGCCTCCGGTGGCGGATCTTTTGTTGCTGCTCAAACGAGAGAATTGGCTAAAGAACATGCCGTGACAGTTTGGTTGAAAGCGGATATTGATACTTTATACCATCGTACGGCCGGTCGAACGCGACGTCCTTTTTTGCTTGGAGATAATGAAACTGTAAAAAATAAACTTCAGGAATACATCACAGAGGAGTATCCATATTATTCTCAAGCGGATATTGTTGTGGAAACGCGCGATGAAAAAGTTGAAAACACAGTTAAAAGAGTGGCTTCGGCTGTTTGCCATTTTTTCAACACCAATAGAAAAAATGTGGAAAAATAAGGAGATAAAATGCGAAAAGATTGTCGTGGGGCAGAAGATTTGCGTTCCATTGAAATTATTCCGAATGTTAACCTTTATGCGGAAGGATCTTGTTTAATAAAATGTGGCAATACGCACGTTTTGTGCACGGCCAGCGTAAGTCGAGAAGTTCCGGCATGGCTTAAAAATAGTGGTAGAGGCTGGATTACGGCGGAATATTCTTTGTTGCCACGTGCTACTCAAACCCGTGTTACGCGTGAAACAAAAGGTGTGAGCGGACGCACAGCAGAAATACAAAGATTAATTGGTCGTTCTTTGAGAGCGGCTGTCGATCTGAATGAAATGCCTGAGATGTGCATACAGGTTGATTGCGATGTTTTACAGGCCGACGGCGGAACGCGCACGGCATCAATAACCGGTGGCTTTGTGGCACTTTATTTGGCTTTGCAAAAAATGGTGGAACAAGGACTGCTGCCACGTAATCCTGTTCGAGAATATGTGGCGGCTGTGTCTTGTGGCATTTATGCGGGGGAGCCATTGTTGGATTTGGATTATGAAGAAGATTCTCACGCAGACGCTGACACTAATTTTGTGTTGACGGAAACATCTAAGATTGTTGAAATTCAGGCCACAGCCGAAGGGGCTGTTTTTGATGAAAAAAAATTTGGTGAATTGTGGCGTTTGGCAAAACAAGGAATTCATCAACTTATAATGGCGCAGAAAAAAGCGCTGAGCAAATAGGAGGTCTTTATGAAGTTGTCGGAAGTGATTTTTGCCAGTCACAATAAAGGGAAAATAAAAGAGATTAAGGAGTTGCTGCAGCCGTTTCATGTCGAGGTTAAATCAGCGCTGGATATGAATTTGCCCGATGTGGAAGAAACAGGGAAAACATTTGCAGAAAACTCTCTTTTAAAATCACAAACAATTGCTCGTTTAACTGGTATTCCGTGTTTAGCCGATGATTCGGGGTTATGTGTTGATGCCTTGGATGGTGCGCCAGGGGTTTATTCCGCGCGTTATGCTCCGAATAGAGATTTTGTAAAAGGAATGGAAAAATTATTGTCAGAAATGGCACAAGCTCAAAACAAAAGTCGCAAAGCTCATTTTACCTGTGTGATGTCACTGGCTTGGCCAACAGGCGAATATGAATTATTTGAAGGCAGAGTTGATGGGGAGATATCTTATGAACCTAAGGGAAATAGCGGATTCGGATATGATCCATTGTTTGTGCCGAAAGGTTTTGATTGCAGTTTTGCACAAATGCCGAGTGAAGTGAAAAATAAAATATCTCATCGAGCCCGTGCGGTGAAAAAATTGGAAAGATTTTTAGCAAAAATGTAGGATAAATGCATGACGGAAACAAAGATTTTTAATGTAAATGCTGGAGAATCCTTTGTTGATGTCTTGGCCGAACATTTTTTGAATGAGTATAAAGAACAACCGGACGCGCTGTCGGAAGTTCTGTTTTTATTGCCTAATCGGCGTGCTTGTCAAAGTTTATCCGATGCTTTTGTTCGTTTGCATGGTTTAGTGCCGACAATTTTACCTCAAATTAAGCCTATTGCGGAAATAGAAGAAGATGAAGTGTTTTTGACCAGAAATAACAGCGATGTTTTGCAAAAAATACAGCCTGAAATAACAAGAATGGAGCGGGCTTTAATTTTTACACGGTTGATTGCGCAAAAACCATCGGAGTTAGGCTTAAGTTCTTTGTCTTTATCTCAAGCGTATGCCTTGGCAAAAAATTTAGCCGATTTGATGGATTGGGCCTATAATGAAAATCTGGAGTTTTCTCGTTTGCAAAGCATTGTTCCTTCAGAATATGCGGTTCATTGGCAAGAAAATTTAAAACTCTTAAATATTATTACGGAATTTTGGCCAAAAATTTTGGCTGAAAGAAATAAAATTGATGCGGCTTACCGACGTAATGCTTTGTTATCGGCGGAACTTGAAATTTGGAAACAAACAAAAACCAAACAAAAAATTATTGTTGCTGGAACAACAGCGGCCTTTCCTCTAATGAAAGAGTTGGTGCAAACAGTTCTCGAACTGCCAAATGGCGAAGTTTGGTTGTATGGTTTGGATGTTTGTTTAGAAGATTCGGGATGGGCGCAAATAGATGAAAATCATCCGCAATTTGAACTGAAAGAGTTATTGGACTATTTGAAAATCGAACGTTCTTCCATCATTTCTTTGCCTAAACAAAAAATTTATTCACGAGAATTGTTGGTTTCTGAAATTATGCGCCCCGCATCGGATTCCGGTGAATGGAGAAAATTGTCGACAATGCCTTTGCCCAAACAAGCGTTTGACGGTCTGCATCTCATAAATTGCGATGACATTCGTCAAGAGGCTCAGGCTATAGCTCTTATCATGCGACATACATTGGAGCAACCAGAAAAGACAGCCGCCTTGGTTACAATGGATAGAAATTTGGCGCGACGTGTTGTTTCTGAATTGAAAAAATGGGATATTATAGCCGATGATTCAGCCGGACAACCATTGTCTTTAACGCCAATCGGTATTTATTTGCGGCTTATCGTAAATGTATTGAATGAAGATTTCTCGCAAATCAGTTTACTTGCGTTGCTGAAACATCCTTTTGTTTCTTGTGGATGGAAGTATGCAGATTTTAATAATAAAGTGAGATATTTAGAGTTGAGCTGGCGAAAAAAAGAAAATCTGACGGCAGAACAGCAAAGTTTTTTGAAAAAAATTAAAGATATTTTGCAACCATTGTCAGATATGTATGCTCAAAAAGAAATAAATATCAAAGAGTTCTTTGTTTGCCATATTAAAATTGCGGAAAAACTTGCCGATACTGACATAAAAAGCGGTGATAAAATAATATGGAAAAATGACGCCGGTCAGGCTGCTGCCAAGTTTGTTGGGGATTTTTCAATAAAAGGTGAGTTGTTGGGCAACGCAGCGCCTAAAGATTATCTTCCGCTATTGGAAGCAATGCTTTTGGAGCAAAATGTTCGCGTTCGTTATGGTATGCATCCACGCGTTAAAATTTTGGGACCAATAGAAGCGCGTTTGAATCAATTTGATGTGACGATTGTTGGTGAAGCCAATGAAGGGGTTTGGCCTAAATTACCATCGGCGGACATGTGGTTGTCTCGGCCCATGAAAAAAGATTTTGGCTATCCGCTTCCGGAACGGGCAATAGGAGTGATGGCCGCTGATTTTGCTCATTTACTTAACGGTAAAGATGTTTATTTAACAAGAGCAGAGCGGGTTGATGGCACACCAACAAATAAATCTCGTTGGTGGTTGCGTCTTGAAACCGTGTTGGAGGCAAATTTAGAAAAAAACGGCAATATAAAAGATACAAAATATGCCTTATGGGCAAAATATTTGGAAAGAGCTATTGAACAAAAGCGTATTTCGGTTCCCAAACCTTGCCCGCCGGTGAGCTTGCGACCGCGAAAATTATCTGC
>JBNMLT010000084.1:0-5515 GCA_050874965.1 Alphaproteobacteria bacterium | reverse complement strand
GTGCATCTTTATTAATATTTGGAAATATATTTCTTATGGTGAGAATCAATACGTTATCAATAACAAGCTGATTCATTGGAATTAAAAAGTAAATAAAAATTGTTTTTAACAATATCGTTCTTATAAAAAGGAGTCGAAAGTGTAATTTTCTTAAACCATCGATTCTTTTTAAAAAAGAAAGCCTGTTCGATAACAGGCTTTCTTTCAATAATGCGGAAGATTTATCGGATAGGCGCGTATACTTGAACGTCATCCAATGTTTCATCCGTGCATTGATTGCCATGACAGCGTTTCATCACCGTGGCTTTACGAGCTTTGTTTAAGCCGCGCACTTTAATGGATGGAACATAAACTTCAATAATTGTAAGCTTAAATGTTAAGTAAGCAATATTGTTGTTTTTATCCAAGGCATAAATTTTTATGCGATAGACGCCGCCGTCTTTTGGCATGGCTATACCGGTAAAGACTTGAAGATTCGGGTTGTATTTCAACCATTTTGGTAATGGAGAATCGTCAATTAACCCAGCTTTTGTTGTATAGGTACCTTCTTTCCAGCCCATTTTTTCAAAAACAGAATCAGGAATAACAATTTTAATATGCTCTCCGGTTTCATATGTGACATCTGGCAATAATTTTTCAGAAGACAAGTTAACCGGTGGACGACGACTTGGAATATCCATCAAATACGGACGGTTATCCGGAATAAATTCACCTTTACGCCATTTTTCGAGGTTGTCGCGTAAAGCCAATGCAATGCGGGATGGCGATTCGTTTAACATATAATAAGGAACAGCGTCCAAACCGATGGTGGCGTATAAAGTGCCGAGAGCATCCTGCAAATCAACATAAGCTAACGAAGCTTTTGTTTCGTCAGCAATGGCTCTGGCCGCTTCTAATTGACTTTTTTCGGCGTGACTTCCATTGGCCGAGGTAACATCTTCAGCAATATTTTCGGAGGTTCCGGCTATTTCATAAGCAATTTGATAATCTTCGGTTGCTGAAGTGTATCTAGCCCATGCGATATAAACCTGATTTAAAATTAAAGAGGTCATGCGTTGGCGGCGCAAATCTGTCATCATCTGCTGATTAGCGCCTTTACGTGTGTCTTCGTAAACAAGCATGGAGGCTTCTTTAGCTTCATTGCACCATTTTTGATTATAGGTGTTTGGACTGTTTTTATAACCACTACCGTTGTCGTTACGGAAATTATTTATAATCATTTCCAAATCATCAGAATCGGTTAACAGGTCGTGAACTTTGAGTTCTGGACGATTCGTTAAGGCTAACCATTCCAAACGAGAAAGATTTGATTTTATTTCCGGCAGGGAGAAATTACCGTATTCTTTGCCAACCAAATTAAATTGAGTGGCGGGATGAAGGCCCATTAGCGAGGCCAAACGTTCGTGAGCGGTTTCCATGTCACGTTTAAGTGCTGATAATTTCTTTACGGCTTCCATATATTTACGTTTTTTTACCAAATCAACTGTTGCCGGATTTTTACCCTGCTGAGCTAATTCTTTGGCTTGAGCGTTCATTTCATCAACATCCAAAGTGATGTGTTCTATGGTGTCATCAATAACAGGAATAAGTCTTTGCGCCGTTAAAGCTTTCCAATATAAAATGCGGGCTTCTTGCAAAATGTTTTGGATGACTTTGCGACTTTGTTCAACCGCAACGCTTTTTTTAAATTCAGGACTGTTGTTCATATAATACAATGTTGAAATATCCAAAACATTCCAAGCCACTTTTAAATCAGGACTAACATGCTCGTTGCTGTTGGTGTTTATATATCCGGCATTTGAAGCAACATCCGGAAGCTGTGAATAAGCAGATTTTCCAGCTTGAAGCAAGCTTTCTTGATAGCGAATCATTCTTCCGGTATAGTTGTATTTTAGAGCCAAAGCCATAGACATGTACATATCTATGGGTTTTTCAATTTTTAGAGGTGCGTTGGCATACATGTTTTGCATGTCAACATCATACCGGATGGCTCTGTCCCAATCTGAATAATAAGCAGCGTCGGGAGCCTTTTGATAGCTTTCTTTATCAGAACAGCCGATAACGGCTAAAATTCCCGACATTAAAAACAGCAATTTTTTCATGGTTATATCCTTAAAGTACTTTAGTTAATATGCCACCATAATAATCTTTAAAAATTAACATTTTGTTACACTTTTATTTATATTATAATTCTGACAGGTATTTAGAGGTAAAAAAACAACATGGTATCAATACTCGGCACTTTATTTAAGTATAAGGAAAAGGAATCTCCCGATGTTTTGGGATATTTTCCTGAGCGAGTTCATGTGGATGCCTTTCCTGAACGCCGTTATTTGTGGACTTCGCGTTTTTTGGTGATGGTGACCTGCCTAAGCATCTGCGCCAATATGATTATAGCTTGCACAATTTATTTGCTGCTGCCGGAACAACATGTGACGCCGCGTCTTTTTGTGATGAATGAGGATACCAACCAATTGGAAGTTTTGGAAAAAGACGAGCGCTATTACTATGTGAGTGATTTGATTGCGGAGCAATATATTCGAGATTATATGGCGTTACGCTATACTATAACCGAGGATTATGCCGAATTGATGGATAGATGGCGTGAAAACTCCATTTTGTATTGGTATTCGACCGATAGTATATTTCAAGAATTTCAAGAAAACGATATGGCGACGGCTGATAAGCAATTTAAAGCCTTGGGTTTGCAACGCTATATTGATATAGATTGGATAAAGCGTGTGTCGCGTTCCATGTGGATGGTGCAGTTTAAAACATATGATATCACCAGAGATAATCCCAAACCAAAAGTGGACGTGTGGCGAGCAACTTTGCGCGTTGGCTACGATGGAAATCTTCGTTTTAAAAAGCCTGAAGATAGAATCTTAAATCCATATGGTTTTTTGGTGTATAGCTACACATTGTCTTATCAGGGCGATTATCGAAATGGTCCGGATGAAGTGGATGGTTCTTTACGTTACAATCTAATGATGTATTAAAAAAACTCCCGTTTTTATTTAAAGCGGGAGATTTTTTGTTTGACAGGATAAAACATTTTCTGTTACCTTTAAAATGCAATGTTTGATTAACATTGCGGGGTTTGAAAGCCTCTTAGATGTTGCTTGTTTTTTAAAAAAACAAGCGTAAAAAAACTACCTTTTTGCATAAATGGCAGGAAGGTAGTTAATACGGCTATATAAAAGCCCAATATACTACACTATTACATCTAATAGCTTTCAACTTCCTGCTACCTCTAATCAAGGTGGCTTTTTTTAGTTTTTTAAAGAAAAGGAGAAAGTTATAATGAAACAAGAGCAAAATGGTCGCAGTATGATAGAAATGCTGGGTGTTCTGGCTATTATTGGTGTTTTGAGTGTCGGCGGCATTGCCGGCTATTCCAAAGCGATGATGAAGTTTAAAATCAACAAAACAATCCAGCAAATTTCGGAAATAGCAACAAATATCCGCACATTATATGCGCAACAGACAAATTTTAATGGGTTGACCAATGAAACGGCTATTCAAATGGGAACTATTCCTGATGAAATAACAACAATATCTGGTGGTGTGGGCAATTATCAAGGGCAAATACATCAAAACGCTTTTGGTGGAGATTTGTTTGTTTACGGGTATCCCAATGAATGGGATGATCCAGAAGAAAGTTTTTTTGTTGTAAGTTTAACCGGTTTGCCCAAAGAAGCGTGCGTCGCACTTACCACGGCAGATTGGGGAACACGCGACACATCTGGAATTATTGGTATTTCAATAGGCAGTGCTTCTGGAAAGGCGTTAGTTTCTAACTGCCCAAATCATGAATTGGATGATTTTTATTCTTCTTGTTTTACCGATTTCCCAATATCTCCGACTGAAGCCGCGCAGTACTGTGAAAAAGTTGTTGAACACTCTTGGGTCGGTGGAATTTCATTTGGTTTTGCAAAATAATTTCATAATTAATTTTATATAATCAAAAAGCCCGCCATACGACGAGCTTTTTTAATATGGGGCGGATGAAGAGATTCGAACTCTCGACATCTGGTACCACAAACCAGCGCTCTAACCAACTGAGCTACATCCGCCATTGTGATAACGAAATAGTTAATACAGTTAAACCGCTAAAAAGTCAATATCAAAGTTATAAAAAATATAAAATCTTTCATTAAAATACTTTTTTATATTAACTTTTTATTACCTTTTAAGAGGTATGGTTATAATCAAAATAAGAATCCCGAGGATGAAAATGTTAAAAAAATTTACTTTTTTTTGTGTTTTGGTTTTAGCCATGCTTCGTGCGGTTTCCGCAAGCGCTTCTGTTTCATCAATTATGATTGATGCGGAAAATGGTGATGTTATGTACGAAATGAATGCGGATGAACGTCGCTATCCGGCTTCTTTAACCAAGCTGATGACCCTGTATATCACATTTAACGCATTGGAAAATAAACACATAAAACTAACAGATAAACTAAAAGTTTCAAAAACGGCGGCAAACCGTTCTCCTTCAAAATTGGGTGTTAGAGCAGGTGAAACAATCACCGTTAAAGACGCTATTATGGCGGTTATTGTTAAATCGGCAAATGATTGCGCTACTGTTTTAGCCGAACATTTCTCGCCAACAGAGGCGGATTTTGCCGTTTTGATGACAAACACGGCGCGTAAACTTGGAATGAAAAATACAACTTTTAAAAACGCGTCGGGTTTGCCTAATTCTCAGCAAAAAACCACAGCGCGCGATATGGCTGTTTTGGCTATGGCCGTATATCATCATTTTCCGCAATATTATAAATGGTTTTCAGCAAAGAGTTTTCAATATAAAGGAAAAACGATTGGCGGACATAATTATATTTTAAAAACTTTTGCCGGCGCGGATGGTATGAAAACTGGCTATACCGCTGCTTCGGGATATAATATCATTACTTCGGCCAAACGTTCCGGAAAACGGGTGATTGCCGTAACCATGGGACATGGTAGTGTGGGCGAACGTGATAAAAAAGTTTCCAAAATGATGGATAAAGGATTGGCTCATATGCAAAAAGGCGAGGTTGATGTGGCGTTGCTTACCAATGAAATAAATGGTAAAAGTATAACGGCTAAAACAACACACATAGCCTCTATTCAGAAAAAAACAGCGCCAAAAGTTTCTGCTGTTCGCTTAGCTAAAAACAAAACGGTTTCTGCCAAAACAACTCAAGTGGCATCTGTGGTGACCAATGGTCGCTATGCGGTGCAAGTTGGGTCATTTTCTGATTATAAGCGTGCGCGCAACTATGCTTTGAGCGTTAAAAATAAATTAGCTAAAAAATATGCTGTTTATGATATTAAAGTTGAAAAAGTTGAAGCGGATAGCCGAACGGTGTATCGTTCAAAAGTTATCGGACTTGCTAAAAACGACGCTAATTTAATTTGTCGCAACATGAAACGTAGTAATCAAGCTTGTTTGGTGACAGCTGATAGCGGTATGATGAAAATGGCGCAACGCTAATGGAAACACCGTTAATTGTCATAAGCAGTTCCAAGG
>JBNMLT010000083.1:0-5548 GCA_050874965.1 Alphaproteobacteria bacterium | reverse complement strand
GAATTATAAGAGTGGAGCTGAAAAGCCCCGCTTTTTTGTTAAAGGAAAATATATGCAAAAACACTATTTACAGGACTTGATTGAACCCGTGGTGGAAAAAGCCGGCTTTGAGCTGGTGCGCGTGATGACTATCGGTCAGGCGAATCCCACACTACAGGTAATGATTGATGTTGCCGACCATTCGCGCGATTTGACAGTTGATGACTGCGCCGAGGTCAGCCGCAAGCTTTCGGATGTCTTGGATGAAAAAGACCCGATAAAAGAAAAATATTCGCTGGAAGTCAGCTCTCCGGGGCTGGACAGACCATTGACCAAGCCTGAGCATTTTCAGCGTTTTTGCAACTATGTGATTAAGGTTGAAACCTCTGAAAAGGTGGAAAACCGCAAGCGTTTCAAAGGTATGCTGCTGCGTGCCGATGACAAAGAAATTGTTATGGATATGGATGGGGTGGAATATACCATTCCGTATGACGCCATGACTAAAGCCAAACTGGTTCTGACTGATGAACTTTGGGAAGAATATCAGGCAGCCCACGAAGCTGTTGAACTTTAATTTTTTTGATGAGGAAAAAATGGAAAATTTTGAAAATATGCCAAGACCTGAAATCGTGTTAGTGGCTGATACGGTTGCCAGAGAAAAAAATATTGATAGAGAAGATGTTTTTGTGGCAATGGAAGTTGCCATTCAAAAAGCCGGACGCACTAAATATGGTTTTGAACACGATATTCGCGCCACGATTGATCGTAAAACAGGAGCAATTTCTTTGGCTCGCTATCGTGAAGTTGTGCCTGATGACGCTATTATTGAAAACGAGGCCGCGCAGATTACTTTGAAAGATGCAAAATGCTATGATAAAAAATTAAAAGTTGGCGATTTTATTATTGATTCTCTGCCTCCGATTGATTTTGGACGTATTGCCGCGCAAACAGCTAAGCAAGTTATTATGCAAAAAGTGCGCGAAGCTGAACGTAATAAGCAATTTGAAGAATATAAAGAAAAAATTGGCACCATTATTAACGGTACAGTGAAAAGAATTGAATTTGGCAATGTTATTTTGGATATTGGTAAAACCGAAGCTGTTTTGCGTCACGATGAAATTATTCCAAGAGAAAAATTCAAAAATGGCGATCGTGTTCGGGCTTATGTGTTAGATGTGCGTCGCGAAGTTAAAGGACCGCAAATTTTCTTGTCCCGTACTTGTCCGGAATTTATGGCTAAGTTGTTTACACAAGAAGTTCCTGAAATTTATGACGGTATTGTGCAAATTATGGGTGTGGCTCGTGATCCGGGATCAAAAGCTAAAATCGCTGTTCGCGCTACAGATAAAACGATTGATCCGGTTGGCGCTTGTGTGGGCTTGCGTGGTATTCGTGTGCAAGCGGTTGTAACCGAATTGCAGGGCGAAAAAATTGATATTGTGCCATATTCTGAAGATAAAGCGCAATATATTGTCAGTGCGTTGGCTCCAGCCGAAGTGACAAAAGTTGTTTTGGATGAAGAAAATAATCGCATTGAAGCGGTGGTTCCTGAAGAGCAATTTTCGTTGGCTATCGGTCGTAGAGGTCAAAATGTTAAATTGGCTTCACAGTTGTTGGGCGCTGATATTGATGTGTTAACTGAAGAACAAGAACATGAGCGTCGCGCCAATGAAAATAAAGTTCGTTTGCAACGCTTTATGGAAGCTTTGGACGTTGATGATATGATTGCTCACTTGTTGGTTGCCGAAGGTTTTTCTACTATTGATGAAATTGCCATGGTTGACCTTAAAGAATTGGCTGATATTGAAGGTTTTGATGAAGATGTTGCAGCTGAATTGCAAAATCGCGCCAAAGAATATATTGCAAAACGCAATGCCGAATTTGTAGAAAAAAGCAAGTCTTTGAAAATTGATGAAAGCTTAAAACAAGTAAAAGGTCTGGATCAGGATATGATTATCACTTTGGCTGAAAAAGGTGTTAAAAATATAGATGATTTGGCCGATTTGGCTGCTGATGAACTGCAGGATATTCTTGGCGAAAATACTTTATCAGAAGTAGAAGCCAATGATGTGATTATGTCGGCTCGTGAACACTGGTTCAAAGACGAAAACGGCGAAAATAAAAAATAATTTTGCTGACGGGAAAAGCAATGGTTAAAGAGTTGGAAATAAGAAAATGCGTGATAAGCGGTGAAGTTTTAAACAAAGAAGAACTTTTGCGCTTTGTAACCTTGAAAGATGGAACAATGTTGCCGGATTTTAACAAAAAAATTGATGGCCGCGGGTTTTATGTTTCCAACTCTAAAAAACTATTGCAAAGTTTGGTGGAAAAACATCCGTTTAATAAAATTTTGCATAAAAAGGTGGAATATGCCCCTAATATGCCGGAGCTTGTTGAAGATATTTTAACCAAAAAAGGTTTGGAAGCGCTTAATTTGGCACGCAAGGCCGGAGATTTGGTTTTAGGATTTGAAAAAGTAAAAGAATTGATTATAAAAGGCAGGGCAGCCTTTGTGGTTGAAGCAACTGATGCCGGTGCTGACGGCAAGCAGAAAATTGCAGAATTGTCCGCAAATTTAGAAAAGTTTATATTATACGATACCGCAGCTTTGAGTTCGGCGTTTGATAGGGAAAATACAGTCTATCTGGCTGTGAAAAAAGGCAAAATGAGCGATATGGTCAGATTGGCTTTGAAGCGGTATCAAACATTTTTGGAAAGATAATTGGAGTATTGACTAGATGACAGAAGAAAGTGCAAAGGGCAAATTAACATTGTCTGGAAAATCAACCCTCACTTTGAAAAATCTTAATAAATCAGCGACTTCTGATGGCAAAAAAGTGGTGCAGGTTGAAGTGCGTAAAAAAAGAGTGATTAATCAAATATCTCAGGCTGCGCCAAAAGTAGAAATTGATGAAGCAACCGCACAAAAATTAAAGTTGTTGGCCGAGGCTAAAGAACATGATGCCAAACGCAAACAAGAAGAAGAAGCGCGTAATGCTCAGCGTTTGAAATTGCAAGAAGAACGCGCTAAAGCTCAGCAGGATAAAGAAAATGCAGAAAAAGCCAAGGCTCAAGAAGAGGCTGAGGCAAAAGCGGTGGCTGAAAAAGCAAAAAAAGACGCTGAAAATAGCAAAAAACAAGCGTCTGTAGAAAAAAATATTGTTAAAAATGAAAGTGTTGAGCATCGTCAGAAAAAAGCTAAAGAAGATTATGATGACGAGGATGAAGAAGAAAGCTATCATAAAAAAGGCAAAAAGTCTTCAGTTGTTGAAAAACACGTTATGACACGGGAAGAAACTTTTGAACAAGAACGCAAAAAAATTCAGAAGCGCAGTTTTGAACCGCAACGGCGCAACAATAAAATAAATATCAACGCTTTTATGAATAATGATGACGATGATGATTACGGCTATGGCGCACCACGTCGTCACTTTAAGAAAAAACAGCCAAAACCAGCGCAAGTACAAGCTCCACAAGAAAAAATTGTTAAGGAAGTGATTATTCCCGAAACAATCACAGTGCAAGAATTGGCAAACCGTATGGCTGAAAAGAGCGCCGATGTTATTAAGCGTTTGATGTCATTGGGCGTGATGGCGACAATTAATCAGGCTATTGATGCAGATACAGCCCAAATTGTGGTTGAAGATATGGGGCACAAGTTTAAGCGTGTGGCCGATAGTGATGTGGAAGAAGGTTTAACCGGACCAGAAGACACAGAAGCTGATTTGAAACCGCGTGCACCGATTGTGACCGTTATGGGACACGTTGATCATGGTAAAACTTCATTGTTGGATGCTTTGCGTGAAACGAATGTTGCCGCCAAAGAAGCCGGTGGCATTACCCAACATATCGGTGCTTATCAAATTAAGGTTGCCAATGGTCAAAAAATTACGTTTATCGATACACCGGGACACGAAGCTTTTTCTGAAATGCGTGCGCGTGGTGCTAAAGTTACGGATATTGTGGTTTTGGTGGTGGCGGCTAATGATGGTATTATGCCTCAAACCGTGGAAGCTATTCGTCACGCGCAAGCCGCCGAGGTGCCTATTGTTGTGGCTATTAATAAAATAGATTTGCCAGGGGCTGATCCGCTCAGAGTTAAAACTGAATTATTACAATATGGTATTGGTGTTGAAGAAATGGGAGGTGAATGTCTGTGTGCTGAAGTTTCCGCTAAAAAACGTATCAATATCGATAAATTGGTAGAGGCTATTTTGCTACAAGCCGAAATGCTGGATTTGAAAGCTAATCCAAATCATGCGGCAGAAGGCGCTGTTATTGAAGCTAAAATGGAAAAAGGTCGTGGCAGTGTGGCCACGGTTTTGGTTCAGCGTGGAACTTTGCGTGTTGGCGATATTTTGATTGCTGGTAAAGAGTGGGGCCGTGTGAGAGCAATGTTTAACGAGCATGGTCGCAAAGTTAGCGAAGCTGAGCCGGCAACTCCAGTAGAGGTTTTAGGCTTACAGGGCACGCCAATGGCTGGTGACACGTTTGTTGTGGTAAAAGATGAAAATCAAGCCAAAGAAGTGACCGGCTATCGTATTCGTAAAGAACGTGATGCCAAACTGGTTAAGAGTGCAAAATCGGCTATGGAGCAAATGATGGATAAAATTAAATCAGGTGAATCTAAGCATTTATCCGTGATTATTAAAGCCGATGTTCAAGGTTCTATTGAAGCGCTGGAAGGCACTTTGAAAAAACTGTCTACCGATGAAGTTTCGGTGCAAATTTTACACTCAGCTGTTGGTCCTATTTCGGAATCTGATATTACTCTGGCCAAGGCTTCTGACGCATTTGTTATTGGCTTTAACGTGCGTGCTAACGCTCAAGCCCGCGACATGGCTCATCGTGACGGTGTTGATATTCGTTATTATTCGATTATTTATACTGTGGTGGATGATGTGAAAAAAGCGCTTGAAGGTATGTTAACGCCGGAATTACGCGAAAAGATTTTGGGTTATGCGCAAATTCGCAGCGTGTTTAATATTACCGGTGTGGGCAAAGTTGCCGGTTGTATGATTACGGAAGGCATGGTTAAACGTGGCGCGAAAATTAGATTGTTGCGTGATAATGTGGTTATTCATGATGGTAATCTCGGTCAATTGAAGCGCTATAAAGATGATGTGAAAGAAGTTAAAGAAGGTTATGAATGTGGTATGAGTTTTGAAAATTACAACGATATTCAGGTTAATGATTCGATTGAGTGTTACGAAGTCGAAGAAATTGCCAAAACCCTCTAAAGAAAGGAGTTAAAAAATGGCTCATGAATTGTCACAGAGACAATTGCGTGTCGGACAAGAAATTCGCAAGGTAATTGCCACTGTTTTAGAAAAAGGTGAAGTGCGAAGCCCAGAAATTGCTGAAGCTTTTATTACGATTACTCAGGTGATTATGTCTCCGGATTTGAAATATGCTACGGTTTATTTGATGACGTTGAATGGCAAAAATCTCGGGGTGATTTTAGAACAGTTAAATGCTGAAAAGTGGGTGTTTAAAAAGTCTGTGGCTTCTAAATTAAAACTTAGATTTACACCAGATATTAACTTTAGAGTTGATGTTACTTTTGAGG
>JBNMLT010000082.1:0-5581 GCA_050874965.1 Alphaproteobacteria bacterium | reverse complement strand
CTGATTCTCATTCTCACTCCAATGCCAAAAAAAGCCCGCTATAAATAGCAGGCTTTTTGTTGGTCGGAGTGACTGAATTCGAATCAGCGACCTCTACGTCCCGAACGTAGCGTTCTACCAGGCTGAACTACACTCCGTTATTAACATTATTTGTTTTAATACATTTTTCGATGTTTGCAACAAAAATTTTCAAAATTAACAAAAAAAGTATGGAAGAATTACTCCATACTTTTCAAATTTTTCTAAAACACTATTCAACAACCGATTTTGTTTGTGACAAATCAGATAAAGTGCTGATGTGTTGCGTTTCATCATAGTTTTTGCGCAACTGCTGAAATTTACCTAACTGCTCTGGAGTTAATATTTGTTGAAAATCTTCTAAATTTTTATTTTCTATATTTTCCATTTGTTTTTGCAAACGATCCAAGCTTTGCATAAGCTGCATCCGACGCAAATTTCCATCATTGCTGATTTCTTTAGCTTTTACTAATTGTTGAGGCGTTAAATCTAAGTCTTTTATATAAACGCTTAAATTCTGTTTATTTTCTTGAACAGGCGTGTTTTCTGCCATTTTTTCATTTTTATTCCGTTCTTCTGCCAAAACGGGACTATCTTCAACAATTATTGCCGTTTCAGAAACTTCTGGAACACTTTTTTCCACCGTTTCAATTGTTTCATCCAAACCAAAGTCATCAGCCTCTTCAGCACGCGCGGCATATCCCCAAACCAAGGCTATTGCCCATATAAATGTTAAAAATTTCATATTCATCTTTCACCTTTTTCTTTTTATCATAGCGCATTAAAATATCTTTGCAAGTTAAAAACCACCATATTGACGCATTCTTTTTCTTGATGGTTTTTTTCCGCCTTTTTCATTTGCTTCAGGATTATTTTTATTCATTCTGATTTTAATTTTATCAAATTTCACTTGTTGTTTTTCATCTAACAAAGCTCTGATTTTATCGTTATCTTCATTATGCACATTAGCTATTTCACGATGAAGTACATTTATTTGTTCCATCAAGGACTTTATTTTTTGATGACTCTGCTCATATATTTCCGCAACTTTTATCTTTTGCTCTTTGCTTAATTTTAGTTCTTCACTCCAATTAACTTGCTGTTCAGCCGGCGAATACGTTTTTTTAGCCATAACTGCTTTTGAAAAAAATATTCCTAAAAATAAAAGCAAAATCAACAAATTTTTAGACATTCTATTCTCCTTTTTTTCTCAGCATACCTATTTTTATAAATTTATCCAGATTTTTTTGAAATTTATTATTTCGTAATTATATCGTACACAAAGGAGAAAATAATATGCTTTCCAAAGTTATTGGTTATACTTTAGCGGTTTCCGCGGTCTTTTTATGGAGTTTGAACTATATATACGCTAAACTTTTGCTGAATTTAACCCCAATGCAAATTTCGTTTATTCGCTGGTTTTTAGCCATGATTTTCTTTTTGCCCTTCACGCTTAAAAGTTTATGGCAATTTCGGCGGCTTTTGTGGCAAAATCTTGAATATATTGTTGTTATGGGGCTAAGTGGATTAGCTGTGGTTAATATTTGCGTTTATTATGCCGGACACACGGCCAATGCCGTAGATATGTCCTTAATTGCCACATTGGGACCGTTTTTGATTATTATTTTCAATAGTATTCTGAAACATTCTTTACCATCATTTCGTGTCATTGTCGGCATTATTTTTGCTTTTATTGGCGTACTTTTCATTATTTTGCATGGTGATTTAGAAAATCTGCACAATTTTGATTTTGTTTCCGGAGATATTTGGATGCTCGGCGCTGCGCTTATGTTTGCCACCTATTCTGTTTGTCAGAAAAAAATTTCCAGTCAAATTCCCTCACTGACTGTTTTAAGCGCGGCCATCATTATTGCCGTTATTTTTTGCACACCACCTTTTTTATTGCAGCAAGAAGAAACACCTTTACCGAAATTATCAGAAAAAGAAATTTGCATTTTGCTGATTATTGGTTTTTTAAATTCCGGATTTGCCTATTTATGGTGGAATATGGCCATAAAACGAATCGGCTTAGTGCATACTGGCATAATCTATTATTTGTTACCAGTATTTGGAGGATTTTCCGCCTATTTTGCTTTAGATGAAACTTTTTATCATTCACAAATTTATGGCGCTTTATTAGTTGTTTCCGGAATTATTTTAATGGCTTTTCGGCCCAAGAAAAACATATTTCCTTTGCAAAAATAAAACTTGCATAAATCTTTGTTTTTGCTATAACTTAGGCAAAAGGAGAAAATATGCGTATTTTTTATTGTGGTGATGTTGTCGCACGTTCCGGACGTGAAGTTGTGCTTAAAAATCTGACTAAAATTCGTTCTGATTATAAATCTGATGTTATTTTAGTAAATGTGGAAAATGCTGCGCACGGCTTTGGCGTTACCGCAGGTATTTGTCGTGATTTTTTAGATAAAGGCGCCGATGTACTTGTGACCGGCAATCACTTTTTAAATCAGCGAGATATTGTTCCTTATCTTAATGATTGCAAAACAATTGTTCGTCCAGCCAATATTCCGGCAGAAAACCCTGGGCGTGGTCACACAATTTTTGAATTGGCCGATGGTCGACGTATTCTGGTTATACAAGTCTTAGGGAGATTGTTTATGGAAGCGGTTGATTGTCCGGTACAAAGTTTGGAAAATATTCTAAAAAATTACACCTTAGGCAAAAATATTAACGCTATTTTTGTGGATATTCATGCCGAAGCAACATCCGAAAAACTATCACTAGGCTATTATTTGGATGGAAGAGTCAGTGCTGTGGCCGGTACCCATACCCATGTTCCCACCGCCGATTACAGGATTTTACCAAAACAAACCGCCTACATCACCGATGTGGGAATGTGCGGAAACTACAATTCGGTTTTGGGGTTTGATATCAATGCGCCGATCAACCGCCTGTGCCGTCGCTATGTAGGTGACCGTTTGATTCCGGCGGCCGGAGATGGAACTCTTTATGGAATTTTGGTTGAAACCGATGATAAAACAGGCTTAGCGAAAAGTATTCAGCAAATTGTGCTTGATTAAATTTCGGCCTCAAATATCATTCCATCAACATCTTTTCCATTTTCTTGCCGCAAAACCAAATTGTACGTTTTTATATGTTTGTATCCAGCTTGCTTAAGCAGATTTTCCACATACAACGGATTATGTTTATAACGGCCGGTTGCTTGAATTTTGTGACTTTCTGTTTGTAAATCCGTTTCCACAGAAAATATAACTTGTGCCAGCGCTAATTCATTGATTATCTTTGCTAAATCACCAAAATAGCATAAAACATCAGCAGCCATAACCATTTGAAATTCACCTTTGTGCTGTTGCAAATAATTCACAATATCTGCTTGTTCCAGCTTTTGATAAACATTTTTTGCGCGCGCTTTTTGAAGCATTTCCGCCGATAAATCCACCCCCACAAAATTATTATGCGTCGTCTTCAATTTTTGAGCCAACAAACCGGTTCCACACCCCAAATCCAAAATGTTTCCCCGGACATCCGTAGCAATTTCGGCTATTTTATCAATCACGGCATAATGAATATTACACAAAGTATTTTCATAAGTTTCAGCAAAGCTATCAAACAACAAACGATTATATTCGCTTTCATTTTCGGGATTTTGACCGTTTATAACCGCCCATAAATGTTTAGCAACCAGATTCTCCGGCATTTTTTCATACCAATTTTCCGCAATTTTCCGCGCTTTTTCCGGGGCTTTATCATAAAACAAAATTATGGTTTCAGCCAAATTCAAACTCCAATCTTGACACTGCGGCGCCAAATAAAAAGCATTAAACATCAAAGACAAAGCTTGCTCATATTCTTCTAGCGTTTTAAGAATAATTGCCAAATTATAGCTCAATTCCGGCGTTTCTGGAGAAATTCGCACCGCCGCGCGATATTCTTCCAAAGCTTCCAACGTGCGCTTACGCTTGCAAAGCATATTGGCATAATTGGCATGAGCCTGCAAATTATTATTGTCCAACTCCAAAGTCTTTTTATAAAATTTTTCCGCTTCGGCATAATTTTCTTTTTCCGTTTCCAAATCAGCAATGTGCAAAGCAGCCGAGGCATTATGCGGATTCAATTGCCAAGCTTGGTAAAATATCTGCAAAGACTCATTTTTATTTTGCAACATCAAATATGTTTCCGCCAACAAAACTTTGATTTCCGCATCTGATAAAAGAGAATCTGCTTTCTGCAAATATTTTAAGGCTTCACCATAATTTTGTTCAGAAAGCTCACGCCTGCCCAAATAATAATAAGGTCGCGCCTCAGTCGGATTTTCGACCGCCAATTTAAGCAAACTTTCTTTATCATTTTGCAATTCTGCCAAATTAACCGCAGCATCCAAGTAAGCGCCATCAATTTTTAAGGCGTTTTGATAGGATTTAATGGCTTCCGGTAAACGTTCTAACTGCCAAAAAACATTTCCCAACCCAAGATACGCCTCTTTCAAATCCGGTTTTATTTTTAAAGCTTTTTTGTATGCCTCGGTAGCTTCAACCAAATGCCCGCTTGCCGCCAGCGACACGCCTAAATTAAAAAATATGGGAAAATGCCGCGGCGCGGAATCGGCCGCCCGATAAAAATAGCTAACTGCCTCACGATGCAAACCACGGGTTTGCGCTATCAGCCCCAACAAGTTCAACACATCAGCATTTTGCGGAGACGTTTCCAAAATTTGCCGATACAATTGTTCAGCCTCATTCAAAGCCCCGTTTTGTTGCAAAGCCACAGCTTTTTGAAACATCAATTCATAAGACATATTTTTCTCCTTAGAAATAATTTTAGAATAATTTTGTTAAAAATCCATCTATATTTGGATTTTTATGCTTGAAAAAGTTGTTTTTTTGAGTTAACCTAGCAACACTTCCGAGAATGTAGATTGGGACAGTTCCTAATCTCGTTTCCGTATTTTGACGTGAAACTATCGGGACAATAATGTAAACAAAAAAATAAAGGATTTAATTTTATGAAAAGTATTGTTGCTGCTAAAAAGAAAAACAGCCGCCGTTATGGTGAAAATCTTTGGGGCGATGCTAACAGCCCGTTTAACAAACGTTCTTATGGCCCTGGTCAACATGGTCAAAGAAAGAAAAAAGTTACCGACTATGGTGAACAATTAAATGCTAAACAAAAATTGAAGGTTTACTACGGTAATATTTCTGAAAAACAATTCGGTAAATATTATGCTGAAGCTATTCGCCGTTCTGGTGATGCCGCAGAAAACTTGATTGGTTTGTTGGAATCTCGTTTGGACAACTTGGTTTATAAAGCTAAATTTGTTCCAACCGTGTTTGCCGCTCGTCAATTTGTTAACCATGGTCACGTTACTGTTAACGGTAAAAAAGTAAACATCCCTTCTTATCAAGTTAAAGCTGGTGATGTTATTGAAGTTCGTGAAAAATCTAAAGGTTTGGCTTTGGTAGCTGCTGCTATTGAATCTCAATCTCGTGATTTTCCTGGTTATTTGGAAGTAGATACTAAAAAACTTACCGCAAAATATACATTTGTGCCTAAGTTTGATGATGTTCCTTATGCTGCTATGATG
>JBNMLT010000081.1:0-5631 GCA_050874965.1 Alphaproteobacteria bacterium | reverse complement strand
GTTTAAGGTGTGTTTGAGAATGTTTGTGCTTAACCCTTTATTTCCGTCATTCTTGACGAATGAACTTGCGTCCGAAATCGAGAATGGCGACTCTTGTAAGAATGGTTTATGTGCGTGGTCGATAATTTTATTAAATTTTCTAAAAGAATCTGCAAAAAACTCTGTAACGGCAAAAAATGCGCTTTCTTGTGAATGTTTAGAATTTACAGAGAGAGAGAGAGACCTTTGCTAAGCTTATTTTTCATCTTTCTTTCCTTCTTTGTTTAGTTTTTCATGGGTAGCAGTATAGAAGATAACTTTTCGTAAAACAAGGTAAAATATTTAATTAAATGAGTAATGCTTTTTACAATAAAAAAGGAACCTTGCGGTTCCGTTCTAAACTATTTGCGACGGCTGGCCGATGAATTGTTCTTTTTTTCTATTTTTTTATTAAATTTGAATAAATCATCACTCAGTTTCAAATCCTGTTCAGAGTCAAATAAGGAAATTGTCACCTCAATATTTTGCTGATCAATAACTTTCCATTGTTTAAGACGGAAAGGCGCGTTGTCAAAAATTAAGGTAATCGGTTTAACGCCTGCTGAATTTGGCATTTCCACTGTTACAGAAGTTTGTCCATTGTCTTTATAAAAATCTGTAACTTTCAGATTTTTACCATCAAATTTGATTTTGTTGCTTAAAATCATGGTGGCGGGAATATCTTTGTAATCTATATTGGTAATCTGATCAAGTTCTTTATCGTTATAAATGATATAATCACCATTGCCAACGATTAAAAGCTCATCCGGAGCTGTATATTCCATGCGAATTTTGCTTGGTTTTTCAATATAAATTTTACCTTCGGCCGAGCCTCCATTGCTAGACATTTGCACAAATTCGGCTTTTAGTGTATTTATATTGTTCAGATAATTTTCAATTTTTTGCAAATCAACGTTTTCCGCTCGTACGGTGGAGCCGAAAAAGAATGAAATTAGTAAAAATAAAATGTTTCTTTTCATATTTTATTTCCTTTATAAAGTGCCAGATCTACCATTTTTCCCAATGGATTTTTTCCGGATGATAACGATCTTTTGGTTGTTTGGGATTTTCGGTCGGCACACCCATTGGAATAATGGCAATTGGGCGCATTTGTTCCGGAATGTTCAGGGCTTTTTGCAGGTTCTCTATGATAAGTGGCATTGGCGCGGCCCCGCAAAAACAAGCGCCATAACCCAAAGCATGGGCGGCAAGCAAAACACCATAAGCAGCAATAGTTCCGTCAACGTCGGCATATGACCATTTTTCATTTTCTTTGTCTCGATGAAAGGATACATCGGTGTCGCTGCAAACAATAATGGCGCAGGAAGCATTTTTTGCAAAAGAAGTCCAGGGTTGGATGCTGCGCAACGAGGCTAAAGTTTCGACGTCTTCAATAACCAAAAACTCCCATGGTTGCTTATTATGAGCTGAGGGGCCATAAGAGGCAGCCTCTAAAATTTTTTCAATATCTGAATGAGGGATTTTTTTTGTAACGTCGTATTGGCGTACCGAACGACGAGTTTTCAAACCATCTAACAATTCCATGTTTTATCTCCTTAATTTACGGTACGACGCAAGCTGTCAATGTGTGGCAGAACATAATGTTCAATTAAAAAATTAAGAGATTTTGCTGCCATTTTATCACATTGAATCAAGGCGTCGAAAACGTTTTTATTATCTTTTTCTGGGTGAATTTTGTTAACCAGCGATTTATAGACTTCAGCCAGTTGTGTTAACGAGTCTATCACTTCGGCAATATAAGTCGGAATTTTGGCGTCTTCTTTACCACCCCAAAACCCTTCAACAAATCCAAGTTCCAGTTCAGCAAAGCGTTCTTCACACACGGCAATCAAGTCGGCTGATGGTTCAACACGTGGCAAAACAATGCTGTTGGTTGAAACCAGTTCAAACATTTTGTCCCATAATCCCATAAAAAATTTGAAAAACAATTCCGCTTCGTTTTTAGTTTCAAGACGAGGTGCTTGGTTATTTTCCCAAAAAGAGGCAATAACATCCGTTGGGCGAAGTTCTGAATTTGGACTGCAGATTGCACCGGCAAAACGTAATTTGACCACTTCCAAAGGGGTTGGACAATTATAGTGTTCTAAAAATTTTTTAAATTTATCGTCACCAATATATGTATTTTCACTTTTCATTTCAATATTCTTCGTATATGATACCTTTCACTGAATTATAATTTAATGGAGTTTTTTTAATTGTCTAGTCTAAAATTTGTAATAAGCACGATATTTATGTGCGGCTTATGCGGTTGTAGCTTGCTTAATCCGTATATTGACAGGCGTCGCAACCCAGGTGTGCAAAATGCGGCGCTATTATATAGCGGTCCATCAACGCCACAAAATCCAGTTGTGTGTTATAATCCTTTGTGGAGTGAGGATAAAGAACTGCAAGATTTGGCTACGGCGGAATGCCTGAGGCAGGGGACAGGCAATTATGCCGAATTTGAAAAAAAAACGCATTTGGACGGTAAATTACTGTTACCAAGTCATTCTTATTATAAATGTGTAAATAAAAAAGGAATAAAAAATGAATCTTCAACCGGAAAATAAATTAAACGCTGATTTAAGCAAAATTTTTGAAAAATTGAATTTGGACACCAAGTTTGCGGCAGTAAAAGTTTCTGATCGCGCTGATTTGAGCGATTTTCAATGCAACGGAGCTTTGGCTTTGGCTAAAATTGCTCATAAGAATCCTCGTGAAATTGCTCAATCTATTGCTGATGAGTTGAAAAATTGCGAGGAAGTTGAAACTGTTTCGGTTGATGGTCCTGGTTTTATTAATATTAAAATCACCAATGAATTTATTGCCGAAACAATGGATAAAATGGCAGCTGACGAACGTTTGGGCTGCGGTGTTGTGAAAAATCCGCATAAAGTTGTGCTTGATTTTGGCGGACCGAATGTGGCAAAAGAAATGCATGTCGGGCATTTGCGTTCAGGCGTTATTGGCGAAAGCATTCAAAGAATTGAGCGTTTCGCCGGTAATGAGGTGATTTCTGATGTGCACTTGGGTGATTGGGGAACGCCAATGGGAATGATTTTGGCGGAAATTATTCATCAGGACGGTGATTTATCCAAAGTAAACAGTTATAATATTGAAGAAATTACCGTGTTTTATAAAAAAGCCAATATCCGCTGTAAAGAAGACGAAAGCGCTAAAGAAAACGCGCGTAAAATTACCGCCGCTTTGCAAGACGGTAATCCTGAATATCGCAAGGCGTGGCAACATTTGCGCAGTGAATCGGTAAACGCTATTAAAAAGAACTATGAACAGCTGGATGTGCATTTTGACTTATGGTGGGGAGAAAGCGACGCTCACGAAACTTGCGGACAAATTGTTAAACTTGCACGTGAAAAAGGAATTTCCGAAGTTGATAATGGGGCTGAAATTATTCGCTTGGAAGAAGGCAATAAGCCGAAACCGCCGGTAATTTTGATTAAATCTGACGGGGGCTATACCTATCATACCACCGATATCGCCACCATAAAAATGCGGGTTGAACAATTAAAAGCGCAAGAAATTGTTTATTTTACCGATAGCCGCCAAGCTTTGCACTTTGAGCAGGTTTTTGAAGGTGTCGGCAAATTGGGTATCGCGCCCGATGTAAAGCTTGAGCATATTGTGTTCGGCACGGTCAACGGCGCGGACGGCAAGCCGTTTAAAACTCGTGACGGCGGTGTGATGAATTTGGAAACATTGATTGAAATGTCAAAAGACAAAGTGCGTCAATCTTTGCCGAAAGCCGGAGAAGTTGGAGGATACGGCGAAGCGGAAATAGAAAAACTTGTTTCGCAAATTGCCGTTGCCGCTATCAAGTTTCAAGATTTAAAAAATACAATTGCCTCAGGTTATGTTTTTGAACTTGAAGATTTTGCAAAGTTTGAAGGAAAAACAGGTCCTTATATTCAATACGCGGTGGCTCGTATCAACTCTGTTTTGCGTAAAGCGGAAAGCAATCATTTAAGTGTTGGTAAAATAATTCTTGAAGCAAATGAAGAACGTGTTTTGGCTTTAAAATTGGCGCAAGTTCATAGTGTGGTAATGCGCGCGCTAAAGGATAAAGAACCAAGCATTATTGCCGATTATGCTTATACATTAGCGCAAACTTTCAGCACATTTTACAACACTTGCCCGATTATGACCGCCGCCACGACGGAACTGGCGTCTTCTCGTTTGAAAATTGTCAAACTGGTGCGCGACGTGCTGACTTTGATGCTGTATTTGTTGGGAATTGAAGCTCCGGAAGTTATGCTGAAAGCCGCAAATCAAGGGGAGTAACATGAAAACAACATTACCTCAGACGCAAAATTTACACGATGAAACCTATTGGCTGATGATACTGTCTTATTTTGCCGCGTTTTTAGTCGGTTTTGGCATTATTGCGCTGGTTGCCGCCAACTGGGAACAGATTTCAAATAATGTAAAACTTGGCGGCGCAGTTGGCTTGATGATTGTCAATACTCTTGGTGTTTGGGCAACCATAAAATTTGACAAGCCGGTTTTAAAACAAGTTCTTTGCGCGGTGTACGCATTTTTGATTATGGCGGTTATCGGGCTGATAGGGCAGGTGTTTCAACTTCCGTCCGATATCGGCGGTGCGTGCCTTTTGTGGGCAGTGTGCGCTTGGCCGCTGTTTTTAGTCACACCCCGTTTGCTCTGGCTATGGATTCCGATATTTTTGTTGGGAACGCAATGTTTTGCGTCGTTCAAAGCAATAGATGTAATCGGATTGCTTCCATATTCAGCAAAAACATTGTCCGCGTCGGATTGTGTTTTAACCTTGTTTTCCTTTTACGGACTTGTTTTTGTCTATGAGTTATGGATGCTATATGCTAAGCCTGCAAATAAAACGGTGGAGCGTCCGTTGCGTTTTTATTGTGGCTATATGATGCTTTCGGCGGTCGTTTTATGTGAGGAAATATCTCCATTGCCAAAATTTTCTTTGTTAAACACTTCATTATTTTATAGCGGTTTTCTTTTAGCGGCAATGTTGATATTTTATCTTAATAAAAAGCAAAAGCGGATTAGTTTTATGCCGTATTTTTTGCTTGGCTGCATTGTGGAAAGCTTACTGTTAAGGTTTAATATTTTGAAAGTAAGCGTTGAGTCTGTTTTAATGCTGACAAGCTTGCTGCTGATGTGGGGCTATGCTTATTATCATAAAATGCCACGTTTCAGATATTTGATATTATTTGCCTTGTTGGTTTGGTTGTTTGCCACTTTTGAAGGGGATATATTGAATCTTGTTCCGTCATTGATGATTTGCGCGGCTCTGGCTGTTTACGCCTATTTGAATAACAGTCGTCGCTTGTTTGATGTTGCGGTATTGGCGGCAATTATTCGCCTACTGTCATATTATGCCGAAGCAGGCAATTTGACTTATTTGGGAATTTATCTGATTTGTTCCGGCTTGCTGTTGTTGGGGACAATTTTTGCGATGATTAAAGTTGTGCCTTTACTGTGGGAGAAAAGAAATGACTAAGTTTGTAAAAATTTTCTCCGTTTTGTTATTGTTGCCGATTGTTGTGTTGTCGGCTTATACGTTGCGCCTGTCTTATTTGACCCATTTTGAAAGAGTAAAAATTGTGGTTG
>JBNMLT010000080.1:0-5704 GCA_050874965.1 Alphaproteobacteria bacterium | reverse complement strand
TTTAGATTTTTCGTCACATTGTTCCAACAGTTTTTCAATGGCGGCGTCGGTATTTTTTTCTGTGGAAAAATTATTTAAAGCCGGACTAATGAACCGGTTATCAAGTAATTCGATTACGGAAATATTTAAAGCTTGAGAAATATTTAAAAGCGTGGATAAGCGCGGGTCGCCGATACCTCTTTCTATTTTGGAAATGGTGTTAACCATTTTTCCGCATTTATCGGCAAATTCAAACTGATTCAATCCTTGCATTTTTCGAAGTCTTGCAATTTTACTCCCCAATAGGACAATGTAGTCTGAATCAGATACCATGATTATACTCCTCAGTTAGGCAGTATTTTAACATGGTTACAAATATGTTATCTATGCCTATATAATCAATATATGTTGATTATATAGGCATAGAATAAACATTATAATATATAATTATCGTTCCAGTTTTTTATAACGAATACGATGCGGATTGCAAGCGTCCTCACCTAAACGAGCTTTCTTGTCTTTTTCATAATCTTCAAAATTTCCTTCAAACCATTCAACATGGCCATTATCTTCATAGGCCAAAATGTGCGTGGCGAGTCGGTCTAAAAACCAACGGTCGTGCGATGTTACCAATACACACCCAGGGTAATTATTGATACCTTCTTCCAAAGAACGCAGTGTATCCACATCCAAATCATTTGTTGGTTCATCCAATAAAATAACATTAGCGCCCTTGCGCAACATTTTGGCCAAATGCACACGGTTGCGCTCTCCGCCGGAAAGTTGTCCGACTTTCTTTTGCTGGTCAGTTCCCTTAAAGTTAAACTGTCCAACATAAGCGCGAGAAGATACTTCATTTTTACCGAGTTGAATCATATCCAAGCCATCGGAAATTTCTTCCCAGATATTTTTATCTGGATTTAATTCATCACGAGATTGATCTACATAACCCAAATCTACCGAATCGCCAATGCGTATTTCGCCGGAATCTGGCTTTTCTTGCCCTGTAATCATGCGGAATAAAGTGGTTTTTCCGGCGCCGTTTGGCCCGATAATGCCAACGATGGCTCCCTTTGGAATTTTGAAAGACAAATCATCAATCAACACCTTGTCACCAAAGGCTTTGCTGATGTGGTTGGCTTCAATAACCAAATCGCCTAAACGTTCGGTCATTGGAATATTGATGTGTGCCGTGCTGATTTTTTCACGTCCGGCTTGTGAAAGTAGTTCATCATAGGCATTAATACGTGCTTTTGATTTTGCTTGACGTGCTTTTGGATTTTTGTGAATCCATTCCAATTCCAGAGCTAAAGTGCGCTGACGGGCGTTTTCTTCACGGGCTTCCTGAGCCAAACGTTTTTCTTTTTGTTCCAACCAAGAAGTGTAATTTCCTTCATAAGGAATCCCTTGTCCACGGTCAAGTTCCAGAATCCAGCCGGTTACATTGTCCAAGAAATACCGGTCGTGCGTCACCATTACCACGGTTCCGTTATAATCTTTAAGATGGTGTTCCAGCCAAGCAACCGATTCGGCGTCCAAATGGTTTGTTGGTTCATCCAAAAGTAATAGATCTGGCTTTTGAAGCAGTAAACGACAAAGAGCCACGCGGCGTTTTTCACCACCGGAAAGTTTTGTGACGTCTGCTTCGGCCGGTGGACAACGCAGCGCGTCCATGGCGATTTGCACGGTGCGTTCTATTTCCCAACCGCCGCAAGCGTCAATTTTTTCTTGCAATTCAGCCTGTTCTTCTATGAGGGCGTCCATTTCATCATCAGTCATCGGTTCGGCAAATTTAGCGGAAACTTCTTCAAAACGTTGTAATAAATCTCTGGTTTCGCCTAAGCCATCCATAACATTTTCCATAACATTTTTGGTTGGATCCAGCTGTGGTTCTTGTTCCAAATAGCCGATTTTAACCCCATCGGCGGCCCAAGCTTCACCACTAAAATCTTTATCGATTCCAGCCATTATTTTTAACAGAGTCGACTTACCGGCACCGTTAACACCCAACACACCAATTTTAGCTCCTGGGAAAAAAGAAAGTGTAATATTTTTAAAGAGTTCTCTTCCTCCGGGTAGAACTTTGGTTAAATTTTGCATTACAAAAATATATTGGTACGAGGCCATTATAATCTCCTATGTTAAATTTAGTTAAATTGGTTGGCGTAACGACTGTAATTTGAGTCACGAAATTCTAGTTTTGGCGCATTTTGCCTGTTTTTTTTGGCGTTTGCAAGCGCTTTTTTATATGCGGCCACGGCTTTGTCATAAATTTGCGGATCGGCTTTGTACAAGCTTGAGGCGTCATAAAGTTTGCGCGGTGTCAATAAAGTTCCGTCATATAATTTTATTTTTCCGTCGGCATAAAGAACGCTTTGGAAAATTTTTTGCTGGTTAAAACTGTTTATAATTGTGCTGCATCCGTCATAGTTATTATCAAGGATTGAGGCAAACGCGTCTACTTTGGCGCTGTTATATGTAATCATGCCCTGTTGTTGTGTTTTGTCATCAGGCGCTTTAGCCACCAAAATAGCGCGCGCCAAAAGCTCGTATTTTTGATATTTTCGCGCGCGACATCCCAATCCTTGACCGGCAACATCTCCCAGTTGCTGCATTTCTTCCAGATATGTTAAATTTTTTGCGGCGCGCGTTTCAGAAACGAATCCCAAAAGCAATACTAGAGCAATCAACAGTTTTTTCATCTGCGAATCCTTTTAAAGTAAAGTTAATTTGTACGTATGATATAAGTTTTAAAAATAAAAGATATCTTAATTTTATGCAAAACTATAAAAAAATTGGTTGACATTTAGCAATAAATAGCTTATTTTGCGCTCAAAATGTTTTGTAAAGGATAAGAAAAATGAAATGTTTCAGTTCGTTAAAATCTAAAAAAGAACGCGATAAGGATTGTAAAGTCGTTCGTCGTAAAGGTCGCGTTTATGTGATTAACAAAAAGAACCCGAAGCTGAAAGCTCGTCAAGGTTAATGCACAATTCAAAAAGCTCTCAATTGAGAGCTTTTTTTATAACTTTTATTTTTTTTATAATAAAAAAACCACCAATTTTGTTGGTGGTTTAAGTTTCTTCTTAAGAAAGAGAACCCATGACGATTTCTTGAAGCTGCCGGATTTTTTCAGCAACCATCATATGGTCACGGATGTACAACTTGCGGAGTTTGTTGCATTCCGCTTCAAATTCCGTCGCAAAAGACTTTTTGCGACATTGTTGGCAGAGGATTCTAACGTACACAGGCACTTTTTCGCTGTGCGTGGTGACAACTTTCATAATGGCGCCACCCACTTTGTAATCTTGTAAGTCTTTTTTGAAGGACTTTGCTATTTCAGAGCGTTCTTTAGCTGTGAAACGATTTGCATCTTTCTGGAAATCTCTAAAAGCATTATTTGCCATAAATTAAAGAATTAAAAATAATTAAAAAAACAAAAAAATTACTTAACTTTTTACAAAGTACAATAAATTTGTCTAAAATGCAACACAAAAATTAGTAAAAATATTATTGACAAGCAAAGTTTTTTATGCAATCTATGTTGAAGTTTATGGTTTTTGCGCTCCTAGCTCAGCAGGATAGAGCAACAGCCTTCTAAGCTGTGGGTCGGGCGTTCGAATCGCCCGGAGCGCGCCAATAGTTGCAACAGTCATCAGTTTGGTGGCTGTTTTTTTGTGAGAATCTGCATGTATTATCAAGCTTGACGGTTTTTGACTTTTGTGTTAAAAAGACGAAAAACAGGAGAGTATCATGGATAGATATATTGTGAGCAAATCGTTTGATAAGCAAAAAAACATGGAATTGGGGCGTAGTATGATTGAAATGCTTGGAGTCCTTTCTATTATTGGCGTGTTGTCTATTGGTGGCATGACAGCTTTTTCAAAAATGATGGATCGTTACAAGATAAATCAAACACAAGTGCAAATCAGCACGATTTCAGCCAAACTTTCCGCTATTGGGGCGGAGAATTCTTCATTTGACGGATTGGATAACAAGGCGGCCATAAAATTTGGCGCTGTGCCAAACGAGGCTATTACAGATGCCTCAACCGGTTCGTTAACGAATCTGTATAAAGGAAATATAACAATTGAAAGCGCGAACATAAGCAAGAAAGAAGACGACAAAGAAGATGATAAAATGGCTTATACAATTACGTATGAGGGCTTGAGCCAAAATGCGTGTGTGGCGCTGGCAAGTAATGACTGGGGCGGAAATAAAACATCATTGATTGGAATGGGGGTCGGTTCCGGCACTGGAGCTGTTTCAAAGATTAAAGGTGAAATATATCAAGGATGCAAAGGCAACAAGGATACAACGAACAAATATGCCGTGGCTTGCGCCAAGGGGGCGACAGTTGATGTTCCAATGACGCCGGTTGCTGCCGGTTCCGCCTGTCAATGCGCTTCACATGATTGTGTCGCGGTTTTGAAGTTTTTCTAAAATAAAGGATGAAAAAATGATAAATTTATGTAATCAATCTGGTCGTTCAATGATCGAAATGTTGGGCGTGCTGGCCATTATCGGTGTGTTGTCCGTGGGTGGAATTCAGGGCTTTAGCAAAGCAATGGACACTTATAAAGTTAATCAGACCATAGACAATGTGGCGTCTATTATCACAACTGTAAAAAATATTGGAATGCGGCAAAATGGTCGTTATGCCGGTTTGGATAGCTCTTCGGCCATCAAAATGAAGTTGGTGCCGGAAGATTTAATCAAATCGGGCAAAATTGTGCATTCGTTTGGTGGTGAAATAAAAATTGGTACTTCGCAAGAATTATTGAAGAATACGAAAAATAGCAAACAAAAAGATTTCGCCGTGGTTTTGACGAATCTATCGCGTGATGCTTGTTTGCAAATTGTTTCAAAAGATTGGGGTGGTCAAAAAACGGCGGTGGCGGCTTCCAAAAGCGATGATTTTAGCGGTAAGGCCGAAATAATTTCTTATGATGTAACGACAGGAAAAGCCGAATGCAAGTCTAATGGCAATTTTGCGGTTTGCTATAATAGCAATATGCCGGTTTCGACAGCGGCCACTGCTTGCGCTTGTGGCACGCAGTTTACCTGCGCCGTGGCGATTTGGTCGCTTTAATAAGTCTTTAAATAGTCGACAAAAGCTGTTTCAGTGAAATGAACAGCTTTTTTTGTTTGGTGTGAAAATAACGGGTTGTATATGACCAAAGTCATATAACCTAAGCCTTATTGAAAAAAACTAATTTTTGTGATATTAATAAAATTGAAAGAATTAAGCAATATATTTGCTTTCAGCTGAGTTTAGGAGGCTCATGCGAAATATAATTTTTTTTAGGAGAAAAACAATGAGAGTAAATGAATCTGGTCGTTCCATGATTGAAATGCTGGGTGTGTTAGCCATTATCGGTGTATTGTCCGTTGGTGGTATTGCCGGCTATTCAAAAGCTATGAACAAATTCAAAACAAATAAAATCGCCGATAACGTTTCTATGATTGTAACAAATATTAGAACTTTGTACGCACAACAAAATAATTATAATGGTTTAAATAATGCAACAGCTATTCAAATGGGTGTTATTCCAGATGAGTTAGGTACAGACGCTACTTCAGGTACTTTAACAAATGCTTTTTTGGGATCGGTTAATATTGGCACAGCAACAGTTACCAGTTTGGATGCTGGTACATCTGGCGCCAATAGAGGATTCTATTTAACCATGAACGGTTTGACTAAAGAAGCGTGCGTGACTTTGGC
>JBNMLT010000079.1:0-5803 GCA_050874965.1 Alphaproteobacteria bacterium | reverse complement strand
GAGGTCCCATCGTCTAGTGGCCTAGGACGCGGCCCTCTCAAGGCTAAAACACGAGTTCAAATCTCGTTGGGACCACCAATATAAAAAAGCTCATCTTTTGATGGGCTTTTTTTTATATTCCGGTGTCCCCGAGAGAGGAACTCGTAGAGTTCGAGCGGTAAGCCGGCAAAAACAAGCGACTTAGTTTTATCTTCCAACTATGAGCCATATAATAAAACTCGCAAAAAAATTATTCATTCTCTTTACATTTCTTTTTAAGCACCCTATATTAAAAAAAGAGATTATAAATAAAACCCTTTAAGGAGAAAATATGATGGATAAAAAAGAAAAAATTGAGGCAACAAAAGCTGAAGAAGAAAAAAAATGCTGCTGTGACAAAAATTGTGACTGCGGTTGTCAAGATGGAAAAGATTGTTCTTGCTGCTGTTGCGCTTGCGGTTGTCGCAAAAAAGTAATTGTCAAAACGTTGGCTGTTTTAATTATCTTTTTGGCCGGTATGGGTTTTCACGCCTTGTTGCAATGCGGCTTCCGTTGTCCCATGAGTAAACCACGTCCAATGCCTATGCAAATGGCACCTATTCCGGCTTTGCCATTTCCAGCTTATTCTGACGGACAAGGTGGTAACATCATCATTATTAACACCGATGGAAATGCTGGTGCCGACAGATTTTTAGGCAAACAAGGATGTGACCAAAATTGCGGTTGCAACAAAGACGCCGGTTGTAAAAAAATGAAAAAAGACCATAACCGCCGTCTTGATGACATGCGCAAATTTGCCCCAAAAGATGGTGAAATGCCTTTACCTATGCCAGAGCCTGTTTCTTTACAAAACGGTGCGGCTGTTAAATAGTTAAAATTTAACATAAAGCTTTTCAAACTCTTCACTTTTTGCAAGTGGAGAGTTTTTTATTAAAGAATGTTACATTTATGTGACAAAACAAGCCGATTTCTGTTTTATATTTGCCAATTCTTATAATTTCAGTTAAAATTAAAATGGGAGAAGGTTTATACTCAAAGTTTAGACCTAAAAACGATATTAAAGGAGATTTTATAATGAGTAAATTTAAACGAACATCCGCAAAAGGCGTGCTTTTTGCCTTAGCGGTTTGGGTGACGGGTCTCTGTATGAGCGCGCCGGCCTATAGCGCGGTTTGTTTTTTACCCGACAACACCGGAGATTGCGGCAACACATCTATCTCTATTGTGACAGATGAAGCGCAAAAAGGTGCTTGTGACGGAAAAACATCTTATACCGAGGAAGAATATAATAAAAAATTTGACGATAACTGCTATACCTATACTAAAGGTGAAAAGAATGGTAAAACAGTATATTGCGATATTACAAAAACAGAATCAAAAGGCTATGTCCTTGATGCGCAAGACCATTGCTGCGCAAGCGGAACAGCTTGGGACAGCAAAGCAGAACAATGCTGCGCAGGCGGAAAATGCCCTGTCACCTGTGATTCAGACCTTTATGTTGTAAAAGATGACAAGTGTGTCTGCAAAAATGGTTCAATTAATGGAGTTTGTTGTCCGGCAAACACTTTACTTTCAAACGGTGTTTGCTGTTCAGAAGGCACTGAAGGTTCAAACGGTATTTGCTGTCCAAACGGTAAAGAAGGGAAAGCAGACGGAGAAAGTCTGATTTGCTGCCTGCCAAACCAAATCAATAAAAACGGACAGTGCGTGGATCAAATTGTAGAAAAAACTTGTTCTCAAATAAAATCTGACTATAAAGCGTCTTGCGCAAAGGGTTATCAATTAACCCCAGCCAAAGACGACAAAACTGGAGAATTGGTGAAAGACACCAAAGGAACACAATGCTACACTTGTGAAAAAATTCTGGATGGAAAGAATCCATTAACCGTGCGTCTGCGTTTGACTTGCGATGGTCAAACTTGCCCAGACGATATTTACAACGGCGAATACACTTTCTACTATGGCAACAGCGATAATAAATACCTCCACTCTCAACCCGCAAACAGAGATTCTGAAAACGAACAAGATGTTATTTCAACAATTTCAGATTGGAAAACAAGCGATTTCTTAACTCAAATTGAAGGATATGAAGATTTTTATCGAATTAATGTACATTTTAGGGGTATACTTAAACCAACAAACTATCATAAAAAAGGCGATGATTCTGGGGAGATTGTCACTTCGTTAGACAAAACATATTCTATTTTAGAAGCAAACTCCAGTGAGATAGATATAGAAAAAAATAAAAGCGGCGCTCAAGAGGTAATTATACCGTTGAATTTGACCACAAAAGGTGATCAGCCAATGCCAACCTATCACATCTATGCCAAAGTGAAATGCCCTGGACCGTATGAAGAAATAAAGCAATGTAACGCGCTTCCAGAAAAATGGGGCTACAGTGATACTGATGCTGTTTGTCCTTACCGCGTAACAGATCTTTCAACTGGATATACCACAGACTATTTCTCCGGTTCGCTATACGATAATTCTTATGCAAAAAATGCTGCCGGGTGCGCTGATTTTAGGTTGCTAATCGATGGGAAAGAAGCTGCGAAGTATTGGCATCATGAACTTTACGACCAAACTGTTACTTCTCTGGATTCTCAAGTGGAATTTGGAAATACTGTTGTTATGGCATACTTTAACGGCAATGCGATCAAAAACGTTATTGACGTTTCAAAATTGAGTGATGACGAGGTTTTGCTTCACCTTTCATACCAACCAACTCAATCTCAGTTCAAAAAATACAATGGAACATCTTTCAGCCTTGAAGTTATTCCGGTAAACACCAATAGCGAGGTTGCCCAACCGGACAAAGCTGGTAAAAGCGGTTTTGAATACGCTTTTGCTGATAACAATGGCAAAATGTCTGTTAAAAAGTCGCAAACCATTTCACTCCCCAAAATCACGGATAAGAATACTTTGTACACCTATGTTGGCGATATTGACACCATACATCCGGTCATCCGTTTGCAAGCCGTTGTTGACACAATAACCCCTAAAGAAATGACGACAGGTAGCTCAACGTTTACAATGCCTTATGCCTATAAGACATATAGAAAATTAGATAATCCAATAAACGGAGGAGTTGATTTGGCAGGAGAATCTTATACACATTGGGTTGTCCAAAATGGTGAAGTTTGTACAACAAACGCCTTAAATGTGTATGTCACCGCGTCACGCAATGTTTTATCTGATATCGTCACAAATCTACAAGATTTTGGCATAAATGCCGACATTGTAATGAAAAAAGGTGATATTATCACATATCCGGATTATGGTCCTTGGTGTATGAATCTGCATCCATCTTACACATATTGTTATAATTATTGCCAATGTGATTCTAAAAATGACTATAATACAGGTTGCGCAAGCTGTGTTAGAAACTGTGAAGCCGGTAACCTCAATAGTGGCGTAACTTCATTTTTAGCCAAATACGCCCAAACTGATGGAGCGGGGAATTATACAACCAATAAACAACGGCAAATTTCATCAGGTCCGACACAATCCGGCTATGTTTATAATGATGGCGCCATCTATATCATTGGCTCTGGCTTCAATATTTCTGAAGACGGTACAACCGATTCAAAATCTGAATCTAATTATGAAACCTGTTATAAAAAGACTTGCGAAGATTTTGGCTTATCATCAAATTTACAAGCAGGAATGAAATGCAAAAACGCTGCTTCTAAATGCAATTTGAATTGTTTCAAATGCGCTTATGAAGGTTGCTACAGCGTCGAAGCAGAATGCAGTACGGATATTAAAGATCAATACGGAAGCATTAACAATAGTAATGTTTTTTGCACCACACCGCAAAGCGATACGGAAGGAATCCATACGACTTGCGAACGGCTTGCTAAAAACAGCTACGTTCAAGATTCTCTTGAAGATACAGATAGCATCTCAGATTTATCTAAATTTGTGGAATATTTCACAAATCCAGATGATTCAACATCAACGGATACACGTAGATGCGCTGTTTGTATTTATACTTGGGATTAACAAAGGAGGTTGTTAGCAAAAGAGAGGATAGCCAAGCTATCCTCTCTTTTTTTGACTAAAAAACAACAGACATACTTGACAAAATAGCCAAATAAGATTATCTTAAATTTAGTTTTTGAATTATTAATTCCTGCTTATTATGTTTAGACTAAAGATTAAGAAGTCCCGCATGTGGATTCCGGCATTGGGTGTGGTGATTGCGTATGGATTTTTTCATAATTGCGCCATTGCGCCATATTTTAACTGCCGAGCCATTGATTGGACACAGCTGATTTTAACATTCAGCATTGTCCTTGGGCTTGGTGGCGCCAGAGATGTTGTTTTGCAAAAATTCTACTATCTTGGCGAAGTTGAAAAATCAATCAACGCCGCCAACAGTCGTTCGCTCGGCAACAAAATCTGGATACCCGCCATTGGCTGGTTTTTGGTTTTGGGCTTTTCTAACAATTTTATCGTGGCGTCATATTTTGACATAAAAACGATAGATTGGGGTGGATTGCTTTCAGCTTTAAGCATTTTGCTCACTATAAGTGGTGCGCGTGACTATGGCATTTACGCCTCAGAACGCAAGGTGGAAAAGAATTTACCCAACGTAGCCGATACGGGAGATGACAGCGCAGAAACTTCTGCTTAATCAAAAAAAACAGTCCTTTGCATAAAGGACTGTTTTTTTATTGTGGCAAAATAACCGTAAATTCCGAACCTTTTCCCTCATGGCTTGAAACCGTGATTTCGCCTTGGTATTTCCGCACAATATTTTGCGCCAACGCCAACCCCAAGCCAAAACCACCGGATTGCCGATTCCGCCCCTTGTCCGCGCGATAAAAACGTTCAAAAACATGCGGTAAATCTTTTGCGTCTATTCCCATTCCTTCGTCCTTGACCGTTATTTTAACCTTATGCAATTCACAAACCGCTCGCACATTAATATTTTTATCCGCCGGTGTGTATTTTATGGCGTTATCCAACAAAATAACCAACAACCGCTCTAAATGCTGTGGAACCATCTTCAACTTAATACCAGCGGAACAGTCCACTTTAATGGGATTTTTTCGTTCTTGATGCACTGTGTTCAATTTTTCCACAATTGTTTTCAGCCTATCCAACAAAACAATTTCCCGCGTTGCCAATAGATTATCGCTATTTTCCAAACGGGACAGCGCCAACAGACTTTCCACCAACGCCGACATGTTTTTACATTCATCTTTCAAAACTTGTAACGCCGACTTATTTTCGGGCTGGCTTTGTAAAATTTCCACATAAGTCATTAACACGCTTAAAGGCGTTTTCAATTCATGCGACGCGTCAGACACAAATTCTTTTTGCTTTACATAGGCTTCCGCCAACGGCTTAACCGCGTTGTCTGCCATCAATTTTGCCACAAAAAGCGAAAGTAAGCACAGCAGTCCGACAAGCGCCAAACCATAACTTTTATAACGGTGCGTCACATAAATATAAGGTGTGACATTCAGCAAAACCACCACCCTAAAATGTTTTCCACTCGATTCGTCCACCCAGCTTTCGGACAAAGCTAAAAATCTCCAGCGCTCATTTTCATTTCGCAATTTAATTGTTTGAATTTTCCAATCTTCTCCTTGCCAATCTTGCATTTTTTCGGTCAACTCATCACCGGCCTTTCCGGCAGGTTGCTCCAAACGACGCATTTGCCCGTCAATAAATCCATATGAAAAAAAATGCAAAGCGTTGTTGCGCGCCGCCACTGCGATTCTCTCCGGTTTTATCTCCAGTTCATCTTGCTCTTGCTTAAATTCAAAAACCTCTTCTTGCAAATAATCTTGCAAACTTGACGTGATAACAT
>JBNMLT010000078.1:0-5836 GCA_050874965.1 Alphaproteobacteria bacterium | reverse complement strand
TGCTTTTTTCCAGTACTGCTCTGGCTGATAGTGAGTTTGTTTTTCCAAATTACCTTGATGATGAGGCCTTTGAATATTGTGTGAATGTAACTAATGAATCCAGTAACTGTATTAAAGAACAAAACCAACGTGTTTTAAACGATGTAAAAATACTTTATAAAAATATTCTAGCAACACCGGAAATGACATCTTGGAACGGCTCTCTAGAAGCCAACCGAGATGTTTTACGCGACATGTATGAAAGTTGGAGCGCCTACCGCAACAGGCTCTGCTCTCTTTGTAAAGTAGTTTCCGTTTACACAGCACCTTTATTTGACCCTGAATTATCTTGTATACTTTATCAAAATTATAATCATAAAGATTACCTCAATCAGGTTCTTCATACAATAAATTCCCGCAAGACTAAAAATACTTATCCAGCGAAATTAGCAAACGTTGAGGGAGGTAACAGTTATTTAGAAATAGATCATGATGAAGAATATAAAAAATGTATAAGTGATAAAAAATCTTCATCCTTTTGTTTGAAAGAAGAATCTCAAAGAAGCATTAAAAATATTAAAGAAACCTTAGCTCAACTTTTATCCTCTTCTGTTTCTGGAAAATGGAATAATGGACCTGATATAAAAAATGGCAACTACCGAGATATGTTTGATAGTTGGGTAGCTTTTCGAAACCGTATGTGCTCTTTAACAACGTATGCGCAAAAACAGATTCATGAAACAAATGGATCATCACTAGAAGAATGCATCCAATTTTATAATCTTACTTTTCAAGAGACACTCGACACATTTTTGTTAAAATCAAACTCCTATTTGGATGAAGAGATGTTACCGGCATCCGACGCGGAAGAAGAAGGCGGGGAAGAAGAAGGTAAAAAAATAAAACCTTTGGAAAGAAAATTTTCGCCAAATATTAATGCTTCTGTGACCAGTGACAGCTTAATTGATGAAGGCACAACAGAACGACCGGTAGAAGAAACATCGGAAGAACCTAAAAACACAGATAACAGAGGTCGAACTCTGCCATCTTGGGCAACACAAAAATAAGATAAACTTTTTTGTAATCTGCCGACAAATATACATACCTGTATGTATAAAAAAAATATTGAAGTTTTGAAATTTTGTTTTATACCTATCATTTGGTATAATATAATTTGAAGGTATGTCCGCAATGCGCAGAACAAAAGAAGATGCTGAACAAACCAGACAGGCTATTTTAGAGTCCGCTATGGATATTTTTTATGAAAAAGGCTATTCAAAAACAACTTTTGATGAAATTGCCAAACGCATAAATTTAACCAAAGGCGCAGTCTATTGGTATTTTCGCAACAAACCGGATATTGTGGCGGCACTTATCAATGATTTCGTGCAAAAACACATCAAACGACTTGAAGATTTTCGTACCGGTAAAGAAGAAGAAAATTTAGATATTTTAGCGGATATGATGTTGCTTGCCTATCATCATATGAAAGAGAATCCTCTGGAGTATAAATTTATCTTTTTTATTACCTGTCAAATGGAATGGAGCGAAGCTATTTTAGTAAAAATTCGTCCTTTGGTGGAGCAGACTAAAGAAATTTCACGTAATCTGATTACCGACATTCTGTGTAAACTGAAAGCAAACAAAAAAATAAAAGCCGACACGGATGTGGAAAGTATTACGGAAATTTTGCAAGCCCTCTGGATGGGACTTTTAGAAAACTATCTGGCAAAACGGATGACTTTGGACTTTGAACAAACAGTCAAGCAAGGATTTAATTTAATTTTTAATAGTATAAAGATGGAAGGTGTAAACAATGAAAATTAGTTCTCCAAACATTAAAGGTGCTGTTGTGAAAATTGCCATACTTTTGGTATGCGTTTCCATCGGATGGTATTTAAAAGGACGCTTGTCGCCATCGGCTCAAGGAATGGGTTACGGCATGGGTGAGGTCTATGTTTTGGCTCAAAAGAGTGAAACAAAAGATATCACTTCGGCACAAAATAAAATTTCTTATGTGGAAACAATTAATGAAGTCAACATTTTGCCGCAAGTTACTGGCACGGTTGAAAATGTTTTGTTTCAAGAAGGTAAGTTTGTGAATGAAGGCGATGTGCTATTTGAAATTGATCCTTCAAAATATCAGGCCGCCTATGATTTGGCAAAAGCTCGTTTAGACAGTGCTAAAGCTAATTTGGTACGCGCTGAGCGTGACTATAACCGTCAAGTAAAATTAAGTAATGAAAAATTTGCTTCAAAAGCAACTTTTGATTCATCTGAAAGTGGTTATTTACAAGCCAAAGCCGCTGTAGAAGAAGCTCAAGCCAATTTAGATGTTGCCAAAATTGATTTGGATAACACAAAAGTTACCGCGCCTATCAGCGGACGCATTGGTAAAGCCTTGGTAACAAAAGGAAACTATGTTGTTGCTTCCAATCAAGTGTTGGCTAAAATTGTGCAAATTAGCCCAATGCGTATTTCTTTTTCTTTAACAGATAAAGAAGTTTTGCAAGTTAAAAAAATGGGGTATAAAGCGGAAGATTTAATTGCTCGCATTACTTTGGCAGACGGCGAAGTGATTGATGAAAAAGTTGTCGATAAATTTTTGAACAATGAAATCAACTCGGCAACCGCTACTGTTTCTATTTTTGTTGACGTTGACAACTCTGACCAAAAATTGATTCCGGGAAACTACGTTCAGTCTGCAATTTTGACCGGCAAGCCGTCATACTCCGTTGTTATTCCTCAATCTGCGTTAAACTATGACACCGATGGAGCATTTGTTTATATTGCTAAAATTGATGAAAGCAAGAGCAAAGAAAATGATTTGCACGGTGTTGCCGAACAACGCCGTGTGGTTTTGGGTGATCCAATCAACGAAAATGAACAAATCATTATAAACGGCTTAAAAGATGGTGAAATGATTGTGGTTTCGGGTAACGTAAAGATTCAAAACAATTCTCCGATTAAAGTCGGTGTGTTGGAAAAATAAAAAAGGATTAAAGAAAAATGTTTTCTAAATTTTTTATTGAAAGACCTCGTTTTGCCGTGGTAATTGCCATTGTTATGGCGTTGGCAGGCTTGGTTTCCGTGTTTACAATGCCTATTGGTATGTATCCAGAAATTGCGCCACCGGAAATTCGCGTATCCACGGTATATGTGGGAGCCAGTGCAGAAACAGTGGCTAAAAACGTTGGTATTCCGTTGGAAAAGAATATTAATGGTATTGAAAATATGCTGTATATGTCCTCTTCTTCCTACAACTCTGGAGCATATCAGTTATCCATTGCTTTTGAAACAGGTACAGATCCGGATTTGGACCAAGTAAAAGTGCAAAACCGCGTGCAACAAGCTTTGAGTTCTTTGCCATCTGAAGTGCAAACTTATGGTGTAACTGTGGAACGCCGTTCATCTGATATTTTAGCGTTTATGCAAGTTACTTCGCCAAAAGGAACTTATGACAGCAACTACCTAAACAACTATGTTGAAAATAATATTAAAATTGCATTGAGTCGTGCTTATGGTGTGGGCGAAGTAAATATCATGGGTTCCGCCACAAGTATGCGTGTATGGATTGACGCGGATAAAGTTGCGGCGTTAAACATTCCGGTTTCCGCTATTAAGGCCGCCATTACCAGCCAAAACGTTCAACCGTCTTTAGGTTCTATTGGTTCCGCTCCGGGCGACGGCAAACAAGTTTTGGTCTATTCTTTGGAAACCCAAGGCCGCTTGAATGACCCGAAAGACTTTGAAAACATCATTGTTCGCACAGCCGAAGAAGGCGGTTTGGTTCGTTTGAAAGATATTGCCCGTGTAGAACTGGGCTCGGAAGATTATTTGATGAATTCCACCGTTAATGGTCAACCAGCCGTATCTATTATGATTAACAAGTCATCCGGCGCAAACTCTATTAATGCTATGAAAGCCGTGCGCGCTGAATTGGCAAAATTGGAACGTTTTTATCCGGAAGACTTGGAAGTAAAAATATTTAAGGACACTACCGAATTTATTTCAGCTTCTATTGAAGAAGTGTTTTTCACATTGTTCCTAACATTCTTACTGGTTGTGTTGGTTTGCTATGTTTTCTTGCAAGACTGGCGCGCAACGTTAGTGCCGTCAATAGCTATTCCGGTATCGATTTTAGCCACGTTTGCCATGATGAAAACTTTAGGATTTAACCTGAATATTTTGACATTGTTTGGTTTGGTACTGGCCATCGGTTTGGTGGTAGATGATGCTATTGTGGTGGTTGAGCGTACTCTAGCCTTGATGCAAGAAGAAAAACTCAAAGCCAAAGAAGCCGCCATAAAAGCCATGAGCCAGGTTTCAAGTGCCGTTGTGGCAACAACATTGGTATTGTTGGCAATTTTTGTGCCAATTGCGTTTATGGGTGGTATTACCGGTAAAATTTATCAACAATTCGCCATTACCATTGCCTTTGCAGTTGGCTTTTCAGCCATTAATGCATTGACTTTGTCTCCAGCTTTGGCTGCAACATTTTTGCGCCCGTTTGAACAAAGCCCGAAAGGATTTTTAGGCTGGTTCAACCGCTTTATTCAAGGCGCTAATAATAAATATCTGGTAGCTGTTGGTTATATTGGACGCAAAATCAGTGTTATTGTGTTTATGCTTTTAATATTAATCACATTAAATGCGTTTTTCCTTAAAATCACGGCGACGTCATTTTTGCCTGATGAAGATCAAGGCATTATTATGGTAAACGTGCAACTACCTGAAGGCGCATCAAATGTTAGAACAAAAGCGGTAAATGAAAAAATACTTGAAGCCATAAAAGACCATCCGGCTATTGAATCCGTGATGACTATGGAAGGTTTCAGTATTATGGCTGGTCAAGGTGAAAATGTGGGCTTTGCCGTTATCTCACTCAAAAACTGGGCTGAACGCAAAGGAGCGGATATGTATTCAACAAACGTATTACGCAACTTAATGGCTCGTGTTTCCAACTTTTCGGAAGCCAAAATTCAAATGTTTGAAATGCCGGCCATTCCGGGATTGGGTTCAACCAACGCTATGGATTTTAAAATTCAGGCAGTTGACAACACAGATATGAAAGACTTGGAAACAACCGTAAACAACTTTACACGTCAAGCCATGGCTTTACCGCAAATTTCATTGGCCTATTCAACATTTAACGCGCAAACACCGCACGCTTATATTGAAATTGACCGTGAAAAAGCCGAATCTCTAGGTGTTGCTATTGGTGACATTTACAGTACTTTGCAAACCTACATCGGTTCTTCTCATATTAATGATATCAATCTTGGCACTCAAGTAAATAAAGTTAAAATCCAAGCGGATTGGAAATATCGTAAGGATCTTGACAGCCTGAATAAAATATATATTCAAAGCGGTAAAGGTGAAATGGTTCCTTTAGGCAGTTTAATCAAGTTGAAAACCGTGCTGTTGCCACGTGGTATCGACAGATACAACCAATATCCGGCGGCAACGGTTAACGCTGTAGCGGCCAGCGGATACAGCTCTGGTGAAGCCATGCAGGCCTTAGAGGATTTAGCTACCCAAACTTTGCCTAAAGGTTATACTTACGCATGGTCCGGAACCAGTTTGCAAGAGAAAAACAACCAAGGTCAAATTTTCTATATTATTGCCTTTGCAGCTTTGTTCGCTTACTTGTTCATGGTTGCGCAATATGAAAGTTGGATGATTCCATTGGCGGTTATGCTGTCTGTTTTAACAGCCATGCTTGGCGCGACTTGCGGCTTGTTTGTGACAAATATGTCTTTGAGTATTTATGCCCAATTAGGTTTGGTGTTGTTGGTTGGTTTGGCGGCCAAAAATGCTATTTTGATTGTGGAATTTGCTCGTGAAGCGCATATGA
>JBNMLT010000077.1:0-6059 GCA_050874965.1 Alphaproteobacteria bacterium | reverse complement strand
GCGTAAAACCGCTTTAGATGCGCCGCTACACGCGATTTCCTCTGGACGTTCCATGATTGAAATGCTCGGCGTCCTCGCCATCATCGGTGTGCTGAGCGTTGGCGGGATTGCCGGCTATTCCAAGGCGATGGAAAAATTCAAATTCAATAGAGTAACAAGTGATTTTAACACGCTTATTATGAGTATGGTAGAATTTAAGGACTCTTTTGAAAAAATAGAAACAAAATCTGCAGATGATCGACTAGGAAATGTTTTGTATTCTATAAATTTGCTTCCTAAAGATTGGAAAAAGTTCAATTACAAATATTTTAAGGACAGTATGGGAAACATTATAGAAATATATAATCGCCAAGAAAATAAAAAAGAGAATTTTTACAATGGTCTTGTTTTTGATTATTATCTGGGTGACATAACTGTAGATAAAAATGGCACTATCACCTCAAACAAATTTAACACAAAACTGTGCCTTGAACTGTTCAAAAATACGATTATTCCAATGCATAATGTCTTAAAAAGAGGGCGAATTTATCCCAATGAAAGTTACATTTATTATGGTGATGCCTATTGTGATGGCAAAACAAAACCTTGTCTAAAAGATTTAACTTTGTCTCGCGTGGCTGAAATGTGTAATTCTTGCAATACTCAAAAACGCTGCAATATCACCATTACTTTTTAGAAAAATTAATTTTCTTAACTTTTTTGCGCTCGCATACTTTTATACACAAGCGCAAAAATCTTTAGTTAAATGCCCGCTAGACAAGCTTTTCTGTTTATATATCGGAAATAACAGATATAGACACAATCTCATCTGGTTCGGCAACCATTCCGTTAGGACCGAAACCCCGCTTAATCTGGTCAACATATTCCATACCTGAGGTTACTTGTCCCCAGATGGTGTATTGACCATCAAGCCACGGACAATCACTAAAGCAGATAAAAAATTGGCTGTCAGCAGAGTCCGGATCCATTGCGCGAGCCATTGAAACTGTGCCGCGTATATGACGATTGCGGTTAAATTCAGCCTTTAACTTTTTACCGCTGCCACCGGTACCGTTTCCGCGCGGATCTCCGGTCTGAGCCATAAATCCGTCTATTACCCGATGGAATTTCAAACCATTGTAAAAACCGTCACGCACCAATTCTTTAATGCGAGCAACGTGATTTGGAGCGTCATCCGGAAACATTTCAATAACGATATCACCGTTTTTGGTTTTTAGCAGTAAAGCGTTTTCCGCATCTTTAACCTTGTAAGAATGTTTAATCTTCTTCGCACGGGTATCACTCATTTCCAGCTTTTTAGTTTCTTTATTTTCCAAATGTTTTGTATTTGGTTTTTCAATATGTTTTGTTTCAGATTTTCCTAATAAATCAGTCATTTTAATACTTCCTTTCTCTTCTACATTCCTATTTAGGAAGTCCGCCTTAATTATTCAAGATAAAATCGACTCTTTCTTGCGGAGTTAAGTTTTTGGGATAAGTTTCTTCAATTTTTTGCAAAATCGGCTGCAAACCTTTTCCGTTGGCTATCTGCACCGAAAGACCCGGACGAGCGTTAAGTTCCAGCATCATCGGCCCTCTATCTTTATCCAAAACAATATCCGCGCCCAAATAACCAAGACCGGTCATTTCATAAGCCTGCGCGCCAATCAACAGATGCTCTTTCCATAAAGGAATTTGCAATTTCATTAAATCGGCTCCCGTATCCGGATGAATAGCTATCGGCAAATTATGGCTAACCGCCTGAACGGCTTTACCTGTTTTTATTGAGAGTCCTACGCCCACCGCGCCTTGATGTAAGTTTGCGCGCCCGCTGGATTCTCGAGTGGCCAAGCGTGTCATTGCCAAAGCCGGATATCCTTTATAGACAATCAGACGCACATCCGGAATTCCCTGATAACTGAAATTTTTAAATACATCGGTAAAATGCACCAATTCTTCAATTAAGGCCACATCATATTGTCCGCCCAAACTGTACAACCCACTCAAAATGTTAGAAACGTGCTGATAAACTTCTTTAAATGTTAGAATTCGTCCCGAAGTGGTGGTAAAAATTCCATTTTCATAACGAGCAATCACTAAAACACCTTTTCCTTCACTTCCGTGCGCCGGTTTTATGACGAACTCATCATGACCTTCAATTTGTTGCAAAAGATCCTTAACCTCATATTGGTGTTCCACCAAACCAATCATATGCGGTGTGTTAATATCAATACTGTTTGCCAGCTTTTTGGTTTGCACTTTATCATCAACCAAAGGATAAAGCGAACGCTTATTGCATTTGGCTATAATATCATAATTGCGGGCGTTCATTCCCAAAACACCGTTTTCACGAAGTTTACGCGGAGAAACGTAACCTTTCAAAAAATCAAACATTTTATTTTCCTTTTGTTACAGGTGCAAATCTTTTAAGCTCGGTCAAACGATATCCCGTGTATGTACCCAAAAGCATAACCACAAATAAAATCACCAAATTCCATTCATTAAAGGCAAACATGATGTGACGTATATATTCGCTACTGATAACAACATATGTCACAACAGCCACAAACAAACTGTTTATCACCTGTTGCACAGCGTTTTTGACACCTTCTTCTTCCCATGTAATCGAGGCGCGCTCAATAATCCACGCCGTAATAATAATCGGGAAAAACACCGCCGATGAAGCAATATTGAAATTATATTGATAGCCAAAAATTGTTAGCATTTGCATAATTAATATGACACAAATCACCACAGAAGAAATTCTTGGTACCAGCAATAAATTGAAGCGGGTCAACATTGTGCGAATTAAAAGTCCAATACCAATAATCAGGCCAAAACACACCAACCCAGGAATAAAGCCTGTTTTAACTAGGGACATGGCAATAAGCATTGGTGTAAAGGTTCCCATTGTGCGAATGCCAATCACATTGCGCATCAGCACAATCAACAAAATCCCCAATGGAAAAATCATCAGCCATTTAAGCGTGTTTTGTTCCAATGACGGCAAATTGTAAATCGTAAAATCAAACCAGCGACTGTTTTCATATTTTGCACGGCGTCCAGCCATTTTGAATGAAGAAATAACTGATTTAATAACAGAGAATTTGACTTGCGAATCTTCCCCTCCAGAAACATCCAACAAAGAATTTCCGCCACGCTGAAAAATAACAAAACTTTTCGGCAAACCTGATTTTCCGGTATTAATATCATAAATTTTCCATTTTGAGCCTTCATAAGCTTCAACCATTAAATCAGCCACCGTTGATTTTTTCTTCTCACTCAATTTAACACCGCGAACAACTCGAGCCGGAATGCCTTTGGCATTTAGCAAAAAGATAATTTTTTCCGCCATAATCTGAGGACTTTTTTGCACAGGTAAAAAGGAATCCACCTCTGTCGCTAAAGGCTGTTCATTAATAACCGAAATTAAACGTTGCGCCAAAGTCTCCCCTTCTCTGTTTTCAGCCAAATTCCAAATAGCTTTCACCATTTCTTCTTGTTGAGCATCATCATAACGCACACTTACGGCCGCCGGTCTATCCGCAACTTCTTTACCATTTGTATCTTCATTATCATAAATCATAATACGATAGTAAACACTCTGCTTGACCATTCTGGCCGCCGATTTCATTAAAACACGGTGATTTTTTTCATCTGTAGAAATTTCATACCCCGGAGCCACCACATCCGCGCTCAATATTTTATATTCTTTACTGATACGCGGGGTTGATAAAGAAATTTCAATAGGGTCGCCCGTTGGTTTGAACGACACATGAGCATCAACAGTCCAAACATTGGTTTTATCTTGTGGCCGAAAACTAAATCCCCAATACTCAATTTTATAATATGTGGCCACAGAAGCTGTTATCACGGACATTAACAGCAAAAACATCAGTACCATGCGAACAGAAAAAAACTTTTTAAGCATATTTTAAAACCTTTATAAAAATAGATAATATCAACTATTTGTCGTTATATTATTTTAGCGTGTTAGACAAAGTCACATCCACAATGGCGCGTCCATAAAGCACATTCCGACCCACCAAGGTCTGATAGTCAAATTTTTCTCTTTGAGCCACAGTAAAGTTTGCTCTAAAAATATCTTTTCCCATCCGAACTTCCATTTCCACCATTGGACGTTTTTCTCTTTCACCGATTCGTTTAATCTTGGCATTTTTCAAAAGAGGCTTTTCAAAGGTGTACTTTTCTTTTGTCATACGATTAACAACCGTAAAAGAAACCCATTTCCGTCCATCTCTTTCAAAAGGTTTAATTTCTTCGGCATCCAAGGAGGATGTTGTCGCTCCGGTGTCTATTCGAGACATAAACGGAGATTTCATTGGTAACAAATAAATCGGTTCAACTTCTCCAATAACATTGTTAGGCATAATTTTCACCACTTTTTTTTCTTTTGCCGTATTTGGCACAATTCCCGGAACAAGCGGAGTTTCAGAAGATGCGCAACCGGCAAGAGCCAACACAAACAAGATGTGTTTAAATTTTAACATATCCACCTCAATATTCAAAATATTCTTATGGGATAAGTAATCCTCTATTTTTCGCATAAAGTAAAGTAAAAAAATAAAGATACCGACTCTTTCAGTATCTTTATTCAGTAAGTTACTCACTTAAAAAAATACGGTTAGCCGTAAAGAACTTACACTTCCATAATTCGACTTTTTATTAAGTGCTGGATTTATATAAAGTTGAAAATCCGGTGTGATGGTTGCCCATTTAGAAATTCCCCATGACCAATAAGCCTCTATCACCTGTTCTGCTTTGTGATAGGTTTCGGAGCCAACCGCTTTGGCATCAACTTTATTATAGGCATAGGCCACCCCTATTTGATCCAAATTATTACGATTGAACGGATTATTATAAACCAGTCCGGCGGCATAGGTTTGATTAGTGGTCACGACATGACCGCTCACACCATTAAGACGGCTAAACAGCGCCAATTTTTCGGTCAAATTCTGCTGAAGATTTACAGACCAACCATTTGTTGATTGTGGTTGCTCTTTTACCGCTGGCTGATTGTAAAACATTATGGAATACTGACCATCCCCCAACCCTTTGATTGATGGATTATACCCGACTTGCGCAAACGTGGCAAAATGTTTTTTATTCAAGCGGTTTACCCGAATGCTTGGCGCTTCAATATTTGTGGCATCTTGAAAGCCTGCAACAAAAGACCATTTTTTCGGAGTAGCTTGCACATAAGCGCCTAAACCTGATGAAGAATATGTTGCGCTTCCATTTTGTGATAATGAGAAATTCAAAAAGTTAACTTGTTGATTGCCGTCATAATCGGTTCCGTCAAACATAAACAAATTATATTGACCGGCACCAAAAGTCAGCCAATTGTATTGCCGCGGAAATTGATAGGTATAATAAAGTCCGGCGAAACTTTGCTCTTTTACATTAAAATCATTTATGGGTGAAACCAGACCGCTTTTATTTTGAATATCTTCGGCCGAATGCCCTCCGTAATAAATACTGTTATACGTAAAATTTAGTGTGCCTACGCCATAAACATTGTCAAAAGTGGTCCATGCCACCGAAGGGTATAAATATGATTGAACGGCGTTATTTTTACCGCTTGGCGCGGTTCTTTGCCCCAACAAAGAATAAGTCAAACTATAATCAATATTATATTCTTTGCTTAACCAATGTTTCAAGGTTAAATAATCCGTTTCCAATGTTGGTTGCGCCGCGTTGGCCGTAAATGACGTTACAACAACTGTTGTCACGATTAATGATAAATAATGTCTCATAAACCACTCTCCTTATTTTTTTTGAGAGATATAGCTATTTTTTCCATAAAAAAAAGAGGTCGATTTTCAACCTCTTTAGCGTCAAAATCAATAACAGCTATTTTTTTATAGCTTTAACATAGGCCATGGCCGCATGTTCTTCGCAATAAGTTTGCCCCATACGCACCTTTTTTCCACAAAAACAAAAATCTTCATCTCGCGGATCCCCCAAAGGCCAGCGACAAGTATGGCTGTCTAAATCTACAAGCTTCACGTGATTGCCGTTTTTATGTTTTTTTTCAGGCTTTACTTCAACGATTGGTT
>JBNMLT010000076.1:0-6259 GCA_050874965.1 Alphaproteobacteria bacterium | reverse complement strand
TGCTTGAATCATAACTGAAAAGACATTGCTTTTTTTGACGCGATTACTCCACTTTTCAATGGTCATAAAATCAATGACTTGTGATAATAAAGTTAGGGTAAGCATTATATCCGCGGATAGACCTAGACCTGTTAAAACATACACGGTGAAAAATGGAAACATAAAATTATAAGCAATGTTTATAAGACTTAGCGTCCATAATAGTGATTTAAATGACTTGTTGCGAAACGCAAAACGTATTTTATTAAAAAAAGAAAGTTTGTGCCGCAAAATACTTAAGGATTTTGGCTGAACACAATATAAATTCCAACTGGCTAAAAGACCAAATATTGTGGCAATAATAAAAAATACTCCATAAACTTTAATTTCATTGCGCGGCGAGGCGTCTTTAACAAAATTAAGAATAAAAGTTGCCGATGTTACGGTTACTAATTTGACAAGCATGATATATCTGATTCTCTTGGCCAAGTATTTGTTAATTATAGCTGGAGGAACCAGTTCTTTCATCCATGGCCAAAAGGCTGCGCCTTGAGCGGTGTTGAAAAGATATGAGAAAAAATAAGAAACGATAAAAAATGTTAAAAGAGTTGAGCTTGGGGTAAAAAATGCTGTTATTGCCGCCAAAAACAGGAAGGGACGAGCGATTAAGGAGCAATATACTGTGAATTTTTTTAAATCAGTGCCTTTTTCTAGAAAATAAGCCACGGGAAGATACATTAAACTACAAAAAGGAATAGTCGCGGCTAAAAATCCTAAAGCGATGTCGCCCGCGCCCAGAGCAACGGCAAAAGCTGTCAAAAGCGGCCCTGTGGTTAAAGCTTTTAGACAGGAATCATTTAAGCCATTATACAAAGAGTTATAAAGAGATTTTCTAAGAGATGATTGTTTCATTAAATTTTCCACTAACATAAAAAAGAGGCCTTGTCGGCCTCTAAGGCAAAGTTAAGAATGTTTATAAATTGCCAAGTAAACGATTTTTAACGACATCACCAATTTTTATATTATTCTTTTTAACTTGACCAGCGTTAATTTCTAACACAGCGCGTGGACGTTTTGGCGGATAGATTGGTACAACAGAATTTGGTTCTGCATTTTCATAAATATAAAAAATTTCGCCATTTTCATCAATAAACACCATATCCAAAGGGATCAACGTGTCTTTCATCCACATGGCAACATCCATGTCTTTGGGAACAATCGTAACATCCAAAATCATACCGGCATCGTCGGCCAGCGAATTTCTACCCATTAAACCATAGCGAAGTGATTCTTTTGTGTCGGCAACTTCTACATTATATTTATAAACCATATCGTCAGATTGAATTATTAATTTTTCTTTAGAAGTGTTGTCTTGCTTTGAACAAGCGCTGAATAAGACAAGTGTGAGCAAAACCACTGTTTTTAATAACTTAGACATAATATTTCCCCATATTTAACAAATAAACATTGCATATTATTATAACAGATAAAAAATATAATTCAACTACAAACTGTTTGTTATTAAATGAATTTTCTGCTTGTCAGAGGTGGTGATTTTTTATAAAATGAGCAAATATATAAGGAGATATTAAATGAAAAAATTGGTTTTATGGGCATTGCCTTTTTTATTTATTTCAGGATGTGCAAATTTATTAAACGGTCGTCCGTGTATTTATGAGCAAAACAAAATAAGTCCGGTGATACATGTTCAAAAAACGCCAAAAACCGAAAAATTGGCCACTGTAATATATTTTGCCGATGGAAGTTCAAAATTAAACGATAATGAAAAGCAAATTTTGAAAAATATTGCGGAATATGCGGCAGAGCATCAAACAGATATCAAAATATTGGGGCATGCCTCAAAACGAACCAGAAAAACCACTCCTGTTGAACATACAATGATAAATTTGAACATTTCAAGCCGTCGAGCTCTGAAAGTTGTTGAAACTTTGGCTGAATATGGCGTTCCTTTACATAAAATGCGCTATGAGGCATTGGCGGATAGTCGTCCGGCTGAATTTGAAACCAATGTCAAAGCCGAAGCTCTGAATCGTCGTGTGGAAATCATATACATATATTGATAGGTAAAGCGTGCGAATGGAAAATCAACAAGTTTCTTTAGGTGGAAATGTGTGGAAAATGTCTGAAGTTGATGAAGGACTATCAGACAGAATGGCTTTATCTTATAATTTACCGGTTTATTTGGCGCGTTTGCTTTGCGCTAGAAATGTGGCTTTTAATGAGGTGAATAACTTTATAAATCCTAAACTGCAAAATCTTATGCCGGATCCATATGTTTTGAAAGATATGAAAAAAGCCGTGGAACGTGTGGCTCAAGCTGTGCAGAATCAAGAAAAAATTGCAATTATCGGAGATTACGATGTTGATGGCGCAACGTCAACCTCTGAATTAACAAAATTTTTTCGCAGTGTTGGTATTGAACCTCTGATACATATTCCAAGCAGAGAAGAGGGATACGGACCGAGTGATTTAGCCTTTGCGGAATTTAAGTCAGCGGATGTTAAATTGGTGATAACCATAGATTGTGGAACCACAGCGTTCGAAGTGTTAAACCGCGCGACTGAAAATGATTTTGAAATTATTGTTATTGATCATCATGAGGCGGAAATTCGATTGCCTGCCGTTTATGCTGTGGTCAATCCCAAGCGCTTGGATGAAGAAAATCAATATTCTTATTTGGCCTACATGTCGGCGGTAGGGGTTGGCTTTATGTTTTTGGTTGCACTCAATAGAGAATTGCGCGACAAAGGATTCTATCAAACACATTCCGCACCAAATTTGATGGCGTTGCTTGATTTGGTGGCATTGGGAACCGTTTGTGACGTGGTGCCTTTGCTTGGCTTGAATCGGGCGTATGTGCGTCAGGGGTTAAAAGTTATGGCGCAACAGCAAAATGTGGGGTTAAAAAGTTTACTGAAATCCGCGGCTGTTGAAAGTGCGCCAAGCGCCTATCATTTAGGTTTTGTTTTAGGACCAAGAATTAACGCTTGCGGAAGAGTGGGAGATGCCACTTTAGGCAGTCGTTTGCTTTGTTGCGAAAATGAAACAGAAGCCCAAATGCTATCCGAAAAATTTAATCAGTTTAATTCTGAACGCAAAGATATTGAAAATTATGTGCTGTTGCAAGCTATTGAGCAAGTGGAAAGTAAACAGCAGGAATATCCGATAGCTTTTGCTTACGGCCGTGATTGGCATCAGGGAGTGATTGGCATTGTTGCCGGAAAACTGAAGGAGCGCTATAATGTTCCGGCATTTGTAATGTCTGTTGAAACAGATGAGGTCAAAGGTTCCGCTCGTTCAATAGATGGAGTGGATTTAGGGGCGTTGATAATTGCAGCAAAAGAAAAAGGTGTGATTACTGCCGGTGGCGGACATATGATGGCGGCAGGTTTTTCTTTAAAAGAAGAGCAAATACAAAACTTTAAAAAATTTGTTGGGGAATATGTGGAAAACAAGTTGGGTAAAGAAAAAATCGCTCCTGTTTTAAATATTGATTTAACAATGTCGTTAAAAGGAATAAATGACGAATTTGCCGAGAGTTTGGCTAAACTTGAACCCTATGGCGCTGGAAATCCGGAACCATTGATTTTGATAAAAAACGTGGTCTTTGGTCGGGCTAGATTAGTAGGCACCGGACATGTCAGTTGTTTTTTGGGATCGCCGTATGGCGGTAATTTAAAAGCTATTGCGTTTCGTTGCGCTGATAATGACATAGGCCAAACAATGTTAAATAGTCAAGGTGATTTATTTGATGTCGTCGGTCAAATAAAAACAGACGAGTGGCAGGGACGAAAAACAATTCAAATGATTATAAATGATATAAAAAGAGCAGGATTATGAATGAAGATAAAATAGAAGAAGCTTCCAAAAAAGTTGGCAGCAAAATAAAAAGTTACTTTTTTACCGGAATTGTGGTGACGGCGCCGGTGGCAATAACGGTGTATATGTCGTACCATTTATTGATTTGGATCAATGATATGACCAGTCGTTTGGTTCCTAAGCAATGGACTATTGGCGATTTTGTGCCATACGCGGTTCCGGGAGCCGGTTTAGTTTTTTTGATTGTGGCCATGATTGTTATTGGTATGCTCACAACCGGATACGTCGGAAAATTTTTTGTGCGCTTATGGGAAGCATTTGTCCAAAAAATGCCGATTGTTTCAAGTATATATTCATTAATGAAACAGATTTTTGAAACATTTTTATCTCAAAAAACGCGCTCGTTCAGTGAGGTTGTGTTGATAGAATATCCTCGGAAAGGTTTGTGGACGTTAGCATTTGTCAGCAAAGATGAAACCGGTGGAGAAATTGATAACAGCATAAAAAATAAAACAATTAGCGTGTTTGTGCCCACGACACCAAACCCAACATCCGGATTTTTGATTTTTTTACCTGAAAATGATGTGATTAAATTGGATATGAGTGTTGAAGATGGCATCAAATATGTGATATCGTGCGGCATTGTTACACCAACCGAAGCAAAAAATAGGATAAAATAATGAAAAAATTGGGACTATGGGTAGCCTTTTTATCTCTGTTTATAAAGCCAGTCACCGCCGGAACTTTAGCAGAGTGGGAAAAATTTTTGGCAGATGATATCAGTTTAATGCGTTGTCATCATACTTATGATGTTTATTTGCCATTTTACGCTTGGCATAATCGTTTGGCGTATGACCAAGAACATATTGATAAATATAATGAAAATGCTTGGGGCTTTGGTTTGGGAATTTCTCATATCAATGCAGAAAACACTTGGTCGGGGCTATATGCCATGGGGTTTAAGGATTCTAATTCGTATCTGGAAACATATTTCGGCTATGCTCGCCAATGGAATTGGACAGCCGGTGATGAAGATCAGTGGAGCGCCGGTGTTGGCTATACGCTTGGTGTGACACAGCGTCATGAATATGCTTATATTCCAGTACCTTTGCCACTGCCGTTGGTTGGCGTTGGATATCGGAACATAAATTTGCAGGCAGCCTATGTTCCAGGAATAAAAAACGATGGCAATGTGCTGTTTGTTTTCACGCGGTTTAATTTCAAATTATAAGGACTAATGCAATGGAACAAAAAATTATCAACGTTGGAAAAGTAGAGCTTGGAAATAAATTGCCTTTGGCTATTATTGCCGGACCATGCCAAATTGAAAGTCGTGAACATGCGATTTTTATTGCCGGTAAAATGGTGGAAATAACAAAAAAACTTGGTGTTCCATATATATTTAAAGCCTCTTTTGACAAAGCTAACCGCACCTCTATTAATGGGGCGCGAGGCGTCGGTTTGGAAGAGGGAATGCGTACTTTCTCCGAAATTCGTAAACTTTATCCAGATTTACCGCTATTAACGGATATTCATGAACGTGAACAATGCCAGATTGTGGCGCAATATGTGGATATGTTGCAAATTCCGGCATTTTTATGCCGACAAACCGATTTAGTTGTGGCTGCGGCTAAAACAGGTAAAGTTGTGAATATTAAAAAAGGTCAGTTTTTAGCACCTTGGGATGTGAAAAATATTGTGAAAAAAGTTGAAGATTCTGGAAATCATAATGTTTGTGTGACAGAAAGAGGTACTAGTTTTGGCTACAATACTTTGGTTACGGATATGCGCGCTTTTCCGCAAATGGCCAAAGATTGTGGCTATCCATTGATCTTTGATGCCACGCACTCGGTTCAACAACCAGGAGGTTTAGGCGGTGCAACAGGTGGACAACGTGAATTTGCTCCTGTTTTAGCTCGTGCCGCTGTGGCGGTTGGTGTGGCAGCCGTGTTTATGGAAACGCACGAAAATCCAGAAAAAGCTTTGTCAGATGGACCAAATTCCATTTATTTGTCAGATATGGAAAGAGTTGTCAGCGAGCTGATGGCTTTTGATAAAGTAAATAAATCGATTATTCATGAGTATTAGATAAAATGCAATTTAGCGGCGAAGGTTATATTATCAAGTTAAAAAATCATGGCGAAAAGTCATTGATTGCCACTTTGATATGCCCTGAGCATGGTAAAATTGTTGGTTTTATAAATGGCGCCCGCAATAAACGGGGGTTGGGTATATATCAGCTGGGAAATTATATTTCTTTTAACGCTTATGCTCGAGTAGAAGAAAATATGCTTAGTTTGAAAGGAATAGAACTGGTTGAGGCTCATACTGCTGATTTTATGTTGGATTCAGATAAAATTGAAGCTCTATCTTCATTATGCAGACTATTGGATGTCTGTCTTGCTGAAAATGATAATTTGGGACGTTTTTACAATATAAT
>JBNMLT010000075.1:0-6283 GCA_050874965.1 Alphaproteobacteria bacterium | reverse complement strand
TTGGTCATAATGACCTCCTTTCAGTTATAATGCGTCTTGGCAGACCGCATTATTTTAACTGAAAGGAGCGCTTTGTCAAACTCATCGCTATAAGCTAATCTGAACCCCGCGTCTAACGCGGGGTTTTCTAATGACAAAAAATAAATATGCCCTTCAGCAAGTAAAGGACATATTTATCAAACTCAGTGGGAGATTTATTTTTCTAAATCTTCTCCTGTTTCCTGGTTTACGCGCTTTGCCGATAATTTAATTTTTCCACGATTATCTGCACCCATGCACTTAACCCAAATTGTGTCGCCTTCTTTGTAGAAATCTGAAACAGAAGCAATTCGTTCATTTTTAATTTCTGAAATATGAACCAAACCTTCTGTTTGTCCCAAGAAACGAACAAACGCGCCAAAATCCATAATTTTAGTAATAACGCCTTTGTAAATTTTTCCATCTTCCGGAACAGCAACAATTCCATTAATGATATCAATTGCCGCTTCACAATTTTCATTGTTGCTTGAAGCAATTGTCACAACACCGTCATCTGTAATATCAATTTTTGTATTTGTACGTTCAATGATATCGCGAATAACTTTGCCACCTGTGCCGATAACTTCACGAATTTTATCTACTGGAATTTTGATAGAGAAAATACGTGGTGCTTTTGGAGAAACATGAGGTCTTGGCTCAGCAATAGCTTTTGCCATTTCACCTAAAATATGAATACGACCCTCATGAGCTTGAGCCAAAGCGTTTTTCATGATATCTTTGGTAATAGATGTAATTTTAATATCCATTTGCAAAGCTGTAACGCCATCTTTTGTACCAGCCACCTTAAAGTCCATATCACCAAGGTGATCTTCATCACCTAAAATATCTGTCAAAATAGCCACACGACCATCATTTTCTTTAATCAAACCCATAGCAATACCGGCAACCGGCTTTTTCATTGGCACACCAGCATCCATCAAGGATAAGCATGTACCACAAACTGTGGCCATTGAAGAAGAACCGTTGGATTCCATAATATCGGAAACAACGCGCAGGGTGTATGGAAATGCGTCTTTGTCCTTTGGTAACATTGGGTGAATAGCTCTCCACGCTAATTTACCGTGACCAATTTCACGGCGCCCCGGCGTGCCTAAACGACCGCATTCACCAACAGAGAATGGCGGAAAGTTATAGAATAACATAAAGTCTTGATCATATTCAGCAAGCAAACCATCCACAAGTTGTGCGTCATCCGGCGTACCCAAAGTTGTGGCAACCATCGCTTGAGTTTCACCACGTGTAAATAGTGCCGAGCCATGCGCTTCCGGCAACAAACCAACTTCGCATTGAATTGGGCGAACCGTTTTGGTGTCTCTCCCATCAATACGATGACCGGTAGAAAGAACTTTTTCACGCATTGTATGATGCATAACATTTTCAATTGCATCAGCCACAAAAGCGTTTTCCACTTCATTTTCTGGGTCTATAGAAGCTTTAACTTCTTCTGCCAACTGACCCAAAACCGTGCCACGTTCCTGCTTGTCGGTAATTGAGAAAGCAGCATTATATCTATCACCGTAATCTTTCAAAATACGTTGACTTAAGGCCTCGTATTCTGGAGGAAATGATGGAACATCCCATTTTTCTTTACCAGCTTCGGCAGCTAAATCCTTAATCAGTTTAATAACCGGTTGGAAGTTGTCAAAACCAAACATTACCGCGCCAAGCATTGTTTCTTCTGAAAGCTCGTTTGCCTCAGATTCAACCATTAAAACACCTTCTTCCGTACCGGCAACAGTCAATTCCAATTCAGAAGTTTTTTGTTCTTCAATGCTCGGGTTCAATAAATACATTCCGTCTTTGTAACCAACCTTGGCCGCACCAATCGGTCCCATAAATGGAATACCCGAAATAGCCAAAGCGGCAGAGGCGGCAACCATTGCCACAACATCAGAATCATTTTTCTGATCATGGGAAACGACCGTACAAATAATTTGCACTTCGTTTTTAAAAGCGTCAGGAAACAGTGGGCGAATCGGACGGTCAATTAAACGAGAAATCAAAATTTCACGTTCAGAAGGTTTGCCTTCACGTTTGTTAAAACCTCCCGGAATTTTACCGGTGGCATAATATTTTTCTTGATAGTTTACTGTTAAAGGAAAGAAATCCTGATCTGCTTTAACTTCTTTTGCAGCAACAACTGTTGCAACAACTTTTGTATCTCCATAACTAGCGACTACCGCTCCGGTTGCCTGTCTGGCAATTTTTCCTGTTTCCAAAACTAATTTTCGTCCGCCCCATTCCATCTCTTTGCGGCATACTTTAAAATCGATCATATAATCTATTCCTTTCTCATCATCTTTATAAAACCTCACCTGTCCAGAAACAGGATTTTTTATAGGGGCCGCAGATTTTTCCGCCGCCCCTGTGCCAAATTTTACTTACGCAAATCCAGCTTTTTAATGATATTCTGGTATCTTTCTTCGCTTGATTTCTTCAAGTGGTCTAACAAGTGACGACGACGGCTAACCATCTTCATCAAACCCAAACGAGAGTGCAAGTCTTTTTTATGAACATTGAAGTGTTCAATCAATGCGTTAATACGATAAGTCCAAATTGCAATCTGAACTTCCGGAGAGCCGGTATCATCCGCAGACGTACCATATTTAGCAACGATTTCTTTTTTTACTTCACTTGTAATCGACATCTTTATATTTCCTTTTCATTATTTAGATTAAACACGCGAACCGGTGAAATTCGTCTTTCATCAATCCGCACCAAAGCAATCAAACAACTATGGAAATAAGCGGCCGCGCATTCTGACGCTTTAAGGTCATAATTTTTAGGCGAAACGCTTTGTCCCATACTTAATTTTTTTGCATCTTCCGCCGAAACAGCAATCTCCGCGATGTCGCGCAGAGACGTTTCTATCGGCAGAAGCAGCTCACGCCGATTTTTTAAATACTCTATTTTTTCTAAATTTTCCAGTAAAATCGTATGGTTAAGGTCAAAAATTCCGCATTTTGTGCGTCTCAGCTCAATCAAATGTCCTAACGTGCCCAAAAATTGTGCCAAATCCTTGCCCAGTGTTCGCACATAAGTTCCTTTAGAGCATTCCACCTTAAATCTTGCCGAATCGGCGTATTCTGCTAATAATTCAAGTTTATATATTTCAATTTCACGCGATGGAATAACCACGTCTTCACCCTTGCGAGCCAACTTATAGGCGGGTTGGCCCTTAATTTTTATGGCCGAATATGCCGGTGGCGTTTGGGTAATTTTGCCAATAAAATGCGGTAAAGCAGCCTTAATTTCGGCAAAAGTCGGTATTTTATCGCAACGGGCAATAACTTCACTGTCTGTATCGTCAGTCACAGTTTGTTCACCCCATTTTAGCAAAAACTCATATTCTTTTCGACCATCTGTAACAAATGGAACCAATTTTGTCGCCTCGCCAAAGGCAATCGGCAAAACCCCGCTGGCAAACGGGTCTAAAGTTCCGGTATGACCATTTTTATTGGCGTGCATCAACCATCTTGTTTTTCCAACAACTTCCGTTGACCCCATACCGCAAGGTTTATCCACAATCAGCCAGCCGTTCACATTATCCGCTTTTGTATGTTTCATTTTGTCATTTCCAAAAATTCAGTTTCACTTAAAATTTTCACACCCAGTTCTTGCGCTTTTTTAGCCTTTGAGCCGGCATCTTCGCCCATAACCACATAATCTGTGTGTTTAGAAACGGAACCGGCCACTTTAGCGCCACATTTTTGCGCCATTGCCTTAGCCTCGGCACGCGCCAAAGTCATCAATGTTCCGGTAAAGACAATAATGTTACCATTTAGCGGCGAATCAGATTTTATTTCATTAACATAATTTTCAACCGTAACATATTTCAGTAAATCGGCAATGGTCTTTTGATTGTGTGTTTCACAGAAAAACTCAACAATATCTGTTCCCATTGAAGCGCCTATACCATCTATAGTTACCAATTTTTCCGTTTCCCGATTTTGCATTTCCGTTTGAAAATTAGCAAAACTTTCATAATTTTTTGCCAAAGTCAAGGCCGTAGCCACACCAACTTGAGGTATTCCCAACGCATAGATAAAACGTGGCAATGAAATAATCCGACGGCTATTAATGGCAGCAAAAAGATTTTTAACCGACAAATGTCCCCATCCAGCTCTTTTTTCCAGATTGAGCGCCCGACTCGGGCTGAATAAATCGGTAGCCGGCGCGTGATTGCGCTCCTCCAATGTAAAAATATCCGCCGGATTTTTCAAAAAACCTTCGTTAAAAAATTCTTCCACAACTTTTTCGCCCAAACCAACAATATCAAAAGCTTCTTTAGAAACAAAATGCTTTAAACGTTCTTTAGCTTGCGCCGGACATGTCAAACCGCCGGTACACCGCCGAACTGCTTCATCTTCTTCACGAATGGCGTGCGCACCGCATTCCGGACAAATCGAGGGAAACTCAAAAGGCCGCGAATCCGCTGGACGCTTATCTAAAATCACCTCCACCACCTGGGGAATAACATCGCCGGCACGCTGAATCACAACCATATCACCAATTCGAAAATCCTTACGCTTAATTTCATCTTCATTATGCAATGTCGCGTGTGAAACTAAAACGCCGCCAACGTTTATCGGTTCCAAATCGGCGACCGGCGTCAATGCTCCTGTTCTTCCAACCTGAATGCGGATATTGTTTATGCGGGTTATTGCTTGTTCGGCCGGAAACTTATGAGCAATCGCCCAACGAGGCGTACGTGTTAAAAAACCAAGACGATTTTGCAACTCAATTGAATTAACCTTGTACACCAAACCGTCAATGTCGTACGGTAAATCAGCACGAATTTCCATAACATGCGCAAAATTTTTTTCTATTTCAGCAATCGTCTCACAAATGATATTATTGGGATTAATCGGAAACCCCCATTCTTGCAATTTAGCAAAAAATTCTTCTTGCGTCTGCCATTGCCGTTCAGAAACTTCGCCCCATGTATAAGCCCAAATACTTAGCTTTCTCTCAGCTGTGACCCGCGGATCAAGTTGACGCAACGAACCTGCCGCCGCATTGCGCGGATTAGCGAATATTTTCTTTTTTTCAACACTGTTTTTTTCATTAAGCGCTAAAAAGTCCTTTTTAGCCATATAAACTTCACCACGCACTTCCAGTACATCCGGCACGCCGTTGGGTAATTTAAGCGGCAATTGACGAATCGTTTTTAAATTTTCGGTAATATCTTCGCCGACAACTCCGTCACCGCGCGTAGCTCCTGAAACAAACTCTCCTTTTTCATAACGCGCCGTAAACGACAACCCATCTATTTTCAGCTCAGCCATAAACGGAATATTTTCGGCAGTGTTCAAAAAACGTTTCACGCCAAGCACAAAATCTTCAACTTCGGCAATAGAAAAAACATCGGCCAGTGAAAGCATCGGAAAACGATGTTCAATTTTATTAAATTTGCTTTGCACTTTGGCTCCGACACGTTTTGATGGGCTATCAGCGCGCACCAAGTCCGGATATATTTTTTCAATTTCCGCATTACGGTGCTTTAGTTTATCGTATTCAGCATCCGTTAAATAAGGATCATCATTTTGATAGTAGGCGTTGTCTGCTTTAGCAATTTCTGTCGACAAACGTTCTAATTCCACCACTGCTTCTTCGCGGCTCAACTCACTCGGATTTTTCATTTTTTCTCCTTTATTTTTTAATATAAAGCACAAAGAAGCAATGTCAATTTTTTCAATAAATTTATAAAGAAAAAGCGGCGTTGCCGCCGCCCGTTTTTAGACATTAAACAAAAAGTTCATCAAATCACCGTCCTGAACCACATATTCCTTACCTTCGGAACGCATTTTTCCGGCATCTTTACAACCTTGTTCGCCGCCGAATTTCACATAATCGTCATACGAAATTGTTTCGGCGCGAATAAATCCTCGCTCAAAGTCAGTATGAATAATTCCGGCGCATTGCGGCGCTTTCATGCCCTTAACAAAAGTCCATGCTCGAACTTCTTTTGGTCCGGCGGTAAAATAGGTTTGCAAATCCAAAAGATTGTAGCCGGCGCGAATAATTTTTGCCAATCCGGTTTCTTCAAGCCCCAACGCGCTTAAAAACTCTTGTTTTTCACTATCAGTCTCCAATTGCGCCACTTCAGCCTCAATTTCCGCTGATATAACCACCGATTCCGCACCTTCTTCCTGAGCCATTTTTTGCACGGCTTCCGAAAACTTATTCCCCGTTGCCGCCGAATCTTCATCAACATTGCAAACATACAAAACAGGCTTAGAGG
>JBNMLT010000074.1:0-6305 GCA_050874965.1 Alphaproteobacteria bacterium | reverse complement strand
TCCTTATCGTGTTTGGAAAAATCCCTAAATTCGCGTGGCGGAAATTTATGGTTTTTTCTTTCTTTATCGTGATGTTTTTTAATTTTTTCCAATTTTGCTTTTTGTTCTGGTGTCAAAATGGATTCAAATTTTTTCATATCTGCTTCACGGATTTTATCCATTTTTTCACGGAGAGCCTCCATCTCTTTCATTAGCGGTTCAATATCTTTGCGACTTTGTTCACGAATTTCTTTTGCCTTGGTTTTCTGTTCGTCAGTTAGGTTTAAAAATTTTTCCATTTTATCTTCTGGACGATGATCACGTCCTCTGTCTTCACGGTGATTTTTAGGTGCTTTTTCTGTTTGTTGAGCTGGTTCCGACACAATTTCTTTTGTTTCGGCAAAGGCGTTGGAATAAGCCGAAAAGACAAGGATAGTAGAAAGTGTTGTGCTTAATAAAAATTTAGTCATTGTGATTCTCCTTTAAAAAACTTAATTTTTGAGCCAATATTTTACGAGCGTTAAATAATCTTGATTTGACTGTGCCTTCGACAATATGCAGTTTATCCGCTATTTCTTTGTATGATTTTTCTTCAAACTCATACAAAACAATTACTTGTCGCAAGTCCTTAGGCAGTTCATCTACGGCTTTCAAGATAATTTTTGCCGTTTCTTTTTATCAATTTTTTCATCAAATTTTGGGGTTACGCTAATTTTTTCTATTTTTTCTCCCTGTAATGTTTGACCATTGTTTTTGTTAAAACGAGATTTCAGGTAGTCACGACAAAGATTTGCTGTTAGCACACTGAGCCAAGCGGATTTTTTGCCTTGCTCCTGATAATGGTCTTTGTTTTGCCATATTTTTAAATAGGCTTCTTGTTCCAAGTCTTCATTATAACAACCGGTAATTTTTTTGATGACCGCGCGAACAATGGCTTTATACGAAGATATTTCACTGTTCATTAGCTAATCCTTAAAAATCCGTATTCATCTACAGGTAAACCCAAGTCCTCAATTGTCGAGCCGTTTTGCAACGCGCTTATGGTTGTTGAAATGCTGTCAAAGTCATAAGAGAAATAAGGCTCAGTGTGTTGAAAAGAACCTAAATACAATAAAGCCGCAATTGACAGCGCGCCAAAGCTTTTAAGAACATTTTGTCGGCGTTTGCGTTGAAAATATAGCGGTTTTGCTTCTTTTAACAACTCTGATATATCGTCCATATTAACCTCGTTTGTTTTGTTTACATAATTTATAACGACAAAAGATAAAGAAATGTTCATAAAAAATAAGCCACCAAAATTTTTTCGGTGGCTTTTCGTTGATCTAATTTAAGCTTGCGGTGTATCAACCTCAAAATTATCATCATCGGCGTTTGCGTCATATTCAATACCCAATTTGGCCAACATATCATCATTGATATCTTCACGTTGGGCCACAATCCAATCCGGAACGTTTGGACAAGGTGGCAATTTGGATAGCTTAAGCATTTTAGAATCTAGATAATAACGAGGTGAATCCGCTACAATCGGACGATCAATATAACTTTGCATCAAAATAACTTGTTTCAACAACGGTAAGCTTAAAAGCTGAGTTGCACTAATTACCGGAACACCTTGTAACTGATAGTTTACATTTTTAGCTAAAGGATTAAAGTCTTTACCCAAACTACCTTCTGTTCGACTGAAAGATGAAACTTGTACGGTTTTGTTTCCAATCATTTTTGAAAAACGCTGAGCTGTAACTTCGTTGTTTTGGGATAGAATAATTTTGCAAGCGGTAGTGGAAATTACTGTTTCCAAATCATCTTTACCATATTTACCCGAGATTTGACCTAAATCTTGTCCAATCAACAAATAAGATACTTTTTGACCACGACCAACGGCCGGACCATCAATAATAGCTTTCATTTTCGGCATTTGCGGAAACTCGTCGAGAATGAACAGTGTTGGGAAAGGTCCCATCTTACCATCGGTTTTATTTACATGGTTAGGCGGGTTAGAAATCAAATATGATGACATCAACTCAATAAAGGTGCTGCTGATAACGCCCAAAGCGCGGGCGTCAACTTGGTTTACTGAAAGATAAACCGAAATTGGTTTCCATTCTCCGGTTACAGGGTCTTTCATGCCACGTAAATCACGGAATTGAATGTCAGAAAAGCTTGTCCGGGCTTTAACGGCTTGGTTTTTGAAACAGCCGATACCGGCAAATGCGGTAGAAAGCACGGAGCCACGCTCTTTATCCGGCATACTGCTGAGGGAGCTCAACTCGGTGATACAGCGTTGCGAATAACCAAAATTACGCGCTTCTTTTACCGCTTCTTCCAACATATCATGAGTTGGGTCAGCCATGGCCGCCATTTGATCACCTTCATCCATACGGCGCTGAATCTCTTGCGCGGCGTTAATTTGCGCTTCGGTAATCCATTCCATAATCATGGCTATGCAAGCTTCGCGCCCCATCCATCGGGATGGCAATAAATTCCATGTACCGATAGGCAAATAGTTTTCCATCGTTAAAGTACCGTTTTTTAGGTTTTGAATGGCGCGTGGAGCAGCCGGGTCGCGCATTTCCATATAATAACCTTCCAACACTTCTTTATCTTTTTCATCCAGTTTACCCTCATAAATGCGTCCGATAAAATAATCATTGGCGCGGGCGCGGTCACATTTAGAAGCCACAAAGTTAATAAAACCGGTTAGAGCGGCACGACCGGTGTTTGCCCAGTGCGGATCGGCACCACCTTTAGGATCTTCCACCAAAATATTGCACATGGAATCCACATACATATCACGGTCAGGACCAGCTTCTGGCATGGAATTAGGCGATAACGGATTCCAACTTGGGTAATAAATGCCTTCACTTGGGTTGTCTTCAGCACCCCAGTTAATAATAAACACCGGTCCAACTTTTGCGCGCGCGCCACTGGTGGAATAACAAAGTTCCGGTTTCGGATCATTAACAATAATGCTTAATTTTTCCGAGTTAAAAATTGTCGGAATAACCACGCCGGCGGTTTTACCGGTACCCGGAGGCGCACAGCACAAGGTTGCCAGTGTTTCTTTCAACATTAAAAATCGGCCTTTAAATTTTCCAACCACTTGGCAAAAACCGTCAAATCCGAGCAAAGCCATTTTGTTAATGTCTCGCAACTCCGCGATTCGCGCTGAACCTTGCGTGTTGACTTGAAATTTGTACGGACTGAGCAATGCGCCGACTATTAAGCCAATTGGAATTGTTATAAAGGGTAATAAAGGAATCCACAGGCTTAACGAAAAAGATCCTCTGTAATGGATAAGCTGTTTGAACCATTTTATATACATGGCCCAAAGATGCCCAGGTTTTTCAACAATTAAGCTTAAAAACTTTTGTATCATATCAAAAGAAGATTTGGAAACACCATGTCCAACCAAATAAGACAAAGGTAATGCAAAAATGAAAAGAAACACAGTTATACCTAGACAAATAAAAAAGGTCATTAACATCCAATGCACCGCATTGTCATATTCTTTCCATTCTTCTCCGCGTTCTCTTAAAGCCATCGTTTATCCTTTATTTTATATTTTTTAGGACTTTTCGTAACCGTCCCAGTTCTTTTTTATCAATTTTACCTTCGGCGTCATTCAAAGTTTTGGAAAATAACCGAATTTCTTTTGGTGCGCCGCGGTTAATTCGAGTTACATCAATATCCATATTATTCCATGTTTCAAACATGTCATCGGCATTGATAATGTTTGCCATTTGTATAACAACATAAGATTTTAATTCTAATTCAAAATCTTCTTCCGCTAGTGTATCACGAATTACATTTCTTGCAACATCTAGTTTACGAACAGGGGATATTCTGTGGCTGTTTTCTGAAAACCAAAGAGGTTCTTCTCCGTTGAAAAGTTCCTCATCCGCCAACCAATCTCCATTTTCCTTATCCACAAGACATAAACAAATTTCAGTATCCGAAACACCGACAAAATCAATAATTGTGTTGTTTACATTAACGCCGCTTATAATATCATATCCTTTTTGCTGCAAAATATCATAAACAGGACTGCGTTGAGCGGTGTCATTATCTTTTGCGTTATCGGAATTATTGGCTTCTGAACGATTGTTTTGACGCGTGTCATTGTTGTTTCGATCAGAAGAGCGATTTTGCTGATTATTATTGTTTTTACGATTGTCGCGATTGTTTTGTTTATTGTTTCTATTTTGACTATTGGCTCTTTCATCGTCAGAGTCATCGTCAAATAAACGTTTGTTTTGTTTTTTATTTGCGTTGTTTTCTTTTTTATTTTTCCGCTTATCGGGTAAGTCGTCATCATCATCCAAAACAGGATTAGATTTTGTAGGTTCTTTCTTCTTTAAGATATCTGCTTTTTCGAACGAATCAATATCTAAATCAAAATCGTCGTCATCATCGTCAAATTTGAACAAAGCGTGATCAATGGTGGTCGGAAGTTCTTGTTTTTTAGCCGGAGCTTTAGATTGTCCGGATGACATGGCGGCACTCATAGGATAAGATTGTTGCATAACAGATGGCGTAGTGTTTCTATTGTCTGTGTAATCAGAAATAGGCATTCTGATGCTGCCCACACCGGCTGGTCTGATTTGCTTATAAGATTTCTTTTTAACAACGCCGTATTTATTGTTTGTTTTCATCACATTGATAGGCGCTTTTATGAGGCGTCTATAAAGCAATATCGGAGACATGATAATGTCATAGATAATGTTTTCCCAAGCAACCATGCAAAGCGTCCACCAGCCTGTAATAAGCATGGGAAAAAAAGTTGCAAGTATAATAACAAACGCCCATTCTTTAGGCGCGCGAATAACCCAACCTGCTTTCCACAAGGTATAGGCTTGCCGCCAATGATCCGGCCAAAAAATATCAAAATGCCAATTGCACAGCATAATCACGCGGATGCCCTCAATGAAGACGATGCTCCAAAGGCAACCGACAATGATTATTCTTGCAAAGACAATTAAAGACTTCACCTGTCTTACTCCAGTTTTTCTTTTACTATAACTCTAATTTATAAAGAGAGTGTTAATTGATTTCATTTTCTATCTTTTCCACAATCTCTTTTCGAAATTCAGCCGAATCTGCCAGAGGATTCTTTTTATTTTCTAATTCAATCCTTTCTTTTACTAGTTGTTCCAGCGTTTTTTTCTCTTCTATTTTTAAATTTTTTATATTTACTTCAGGCATTCCACCATTATATTTGTCCAATCCGCGATTAGCAAGCCAGTTTAATGGCTTTGTAACCAAATTTAAATAAGTGTATTTGGCTAAATGGTACCAACCTAAAAACACGATTGGAAAATAAGAAAAAATGCCTAAAAGCATAAAAATATCACCGGATTTTAAAACGCCACCGCCATTCCAATAGTTAGCTATCATGGCGTAAGTGTATGGAGATAAAATGTCTATTTGATAAACAGACAAAAAAGCAAAGCGATATAGCCAAAGTAAAAGCGAACTCCAACAAGCGCCAAAAATTAAAACACAAAGATAGTGCAAAGATTTTTTTATCATCGGCCTTTACCTCTAACAACATGTTCATAAATATTATTGGCGATGTTATTTTGATTTTGTGTAAAGTTTTCAAAAGATTGGCTATTTAGAATTTCTGCTTTTCTGGCGTTATATTCTTCTTTACGTTTTTGATTATCTTCGTAAGAACATTGTGTTTTAGCCGATTCAGCATTGTATTGTTTCATCAGCGTTTCTGCTGGCGTGTTTGTATACATTTCTTTTGCAGAATCGTATAAACTATGAGATTCTGTGTCTGAGTGTTCTTTTTGTAAAAAGGCATCGCCTATTTTATTGACATCCATAAGGTTTTGCAAACCGTTAAGATTTTGTTTGGTCTCTTTGGATATTTCTTTGTTGGCATATTTATAGTTTTCTTTGTCTAAATCCAGAGAAATAGATTTTTTACAAGCATTTGCTTGTTCGTTTGTTTGGTTTATATAAGTCGCAACGCATTCGGTTGTTTTTTGTTCAATTATTTGGGAATCTGTAATGCCATCTTTAGCCATGCGAAGTTGAACAATGTCAGAGAGTTTTTTAATGTTTTCTGTTAAGGTGGCAAATTTTTGAGCTGTTCTTTTAGCTAAATCTTTTTTAATCTTTTTATCACTCATTTTTGAAAGAGATCGATCCAGATGAATAGCTCTTTTGAATTTTCCGCGTTTCATATTTTGTTCGGCTAATTCTATTGCCGCTAAATTTGCTGCAATCAGATGAAGCTGATTATTCAAATTTTGCACTTGTTTATTTTTATCTAAAATACTATCGACTTTTTGCCGGCAAATTTCCGGATTTTCCTG
>JBNMLT010000073.1:0-6326 GCA_050874965.1 Alphaproteobacteria bacterium | reverse complement strand
GCATTATCACTTGGTGTTTGCAACCCCATTCCCAAAAGTTTTCGAACCTTTTCAAACCCTTCCATTTGTTGATTATATATTGGCTTGTGTTTCATAAATTGTTCCACATAATACATAATTTTTTCTGCTGTGCAATCTTGCTGTAATAATTCCGGAACAATTTCTTTACCCAATAAGATGTTACTCAAATTAACAAACTGAATGTGAATAAAATGGCGCACCAGCCACTCGGTCAATTTTGGCACTTTATACGCAATAATATGAGGCACATCGACAATAGCCAATTCCAATGCCACCGTACCGGAAGCTGCTATGGCGACATTTCCGCATTTAAAAGCATCGTGGCGCTCTTTTGTTCCTTCAACAACTTCTATTGGCAGCCCTGAACTTTTAACCATTTCTTTAACTTGAGCGGCCACTGTTTTTACTGTTGGAATAACAAATGAAAAATCATTATAGCGTTTATGCAACTGCTTAACCACCTCTAAAAATGTGGGCAATAGTCGTTCAACTTCATTATGACGCGACCCTGGCAGGACAAGCAGCAGACGATTTTCTTCCGGTATATTATGACGTTTTCGAAAATCACCTTTTACGCCATTAACCACTTCGCTTTCTATCACTGGATGTCCTACAAACGTTGTCGGCAAATTATAAGGCGTAAAATAACGAGGTTCTTGCGGAAACAAAGTCAATAGTAAATCAATATATTTATACATTGTACGAGCTCTTTTCTTTTTCCATGCCCACACTTGAGGCGCCACATAATGAACTTGCGGAATACCTAATTTTAGCTGACGTATTTTTTTATGAACTCGAGCAGAAAAACTCCAGCTATCTATTGTTACAATCACGTCAGGATGTATATTTTGAATATCGTTTACAGTTTCTTTGATACGGCGCAACACCCTTGGAATACTCGGAATAACCTCGGCCAATCCCATAACAGCCAAATCGCTGATATCAAATAAGGATTTTAGTCCTTCGGCTTGCATTCCTTCTCCGCCAACGCCAAAAAACTCGGCATTTTCATCTTTACGACGCAAAGCCTGTATCAAGCGCGCCCCCAAAGAATCCCCTGATGGTTCTCCGGCAATCAGATAATATTTCATTATTTTTTCTCCTCGGGAATAATTCCTTTTATAAACATTCCATATTTATCAGCCAACTTAATTACTTCATCAGCGTCAACAACCAACGCATTTCCGGCATGCACAGCCAATCCCCTAAAACCGGCCTGATGCAAATTTTCAATTGTGCGCGTGCCAATAGTCGGCAAATCTATGCGTAAATCTTGCTGAGGCTTGCGAAGTTTCACCAAAATTCCAGCAGATCCTTTTCTTTGATATGTTCCGCAACGGCGCACAAGCTCATCGGTTCCTTCAATTCCTTCAACGCCTAAAACCAAGCCTTGTTGAACGATTACCGACTGACCAACATCCAATCGTCCTAACGCCAGTCCTACTTCTATTCCGCGCTCTATATCCGCCTCAGCCTGTTTATCCGGTTTATGTCTTGTCAACACACCTTCTTTAGCCAATAATTCAGGCATAACCTCGTGAATGCCGACAACACGCATATTTTCGGTTTCTATTTCCTTAATCAACGCGCGTAAAATACCGTCATCCCCCAGCGCTTTCATGCCAATTTTAGCAAAAAACGCCGCCGTGCGCAAATCCGGCATCAACTCGGACAAAGTCGGACGATGAATTGTGCCAATCATCACAACTTCTTCAACACCTTCATCCGCAAAAGTTTTGAATCCTGTTCCCGCCTGCCCGATGCGAATCCATTTATGCGGAATCTGCGGAGTAAACACTGCTTTGTCGGCATTTCCCTCTATAGCCAAAACAAAAAACTCGCGTCCTGTATCCAAACAATATTCGATCAGCATTTTCGGCAGATTTGTGCCACCGGCAATAATGCCTAATTTTTTTTGAGATTTTTTCATTTTTAACAGCTCTACTATTAATATTTATTTGATATTAGCAGACATAACCGCAAATACAACATTTTTTTGCGAAAAATATATTGACAAAACTAAACAAAAGTGATATTTATTAGACATAAATTAATTTTTAATCCTAATTTTTATGAATACTACTATTTCTACAATGAGTGTTAAGAAGGCTGAAAATATTTTGAAGGATCTTTTCTCTTTGGATCGTCCACTTACTGCTGATGAAAGAACTACCGGTCGTCAAGCCGCGTTGTTTTTAGCAGAATCTCGACGCAAAAAAGCAGAAAAAGCTCAAAAAGAGCTTGTATTCATGGAGATTGAGCATCTTGAGACTCTTGGATACTCCAAGAAAGAAGCTCTTGAAGAACTTCGCCGAAACAAACGTTCCCATCAGGAGAACATTGGACTCGGTAAATCTCACAGATGTCGTTTTGTGTGGATAAACTAACTCCAGTCTTTTTTAACCTATCTCTAGTACCAAACCGTTGCAGAAAGCAACGGCTTTTTATTTTCCATAAATGTGAGTTGACAAAATAAATTAAAAATGATATTTTATGACTATAACAAAACATTAAGGAGAAAAAATATGAAAGATGCTGCAAAACACGCAATGGCTAGAAAAAGTGAGCTGGATGGCAGAAAAAACATTCATGATGTTGCTGACGAAATGGTTAAAGGAGCAGAAAAAACAGCTAAAGAACAAGGTAAAGAGTATACCCGCGAGGATGCTAATCGTGACAGAAGGAATGCGTTGCTTGCCATGCAAGGTATTAATCGCGAAGATTAATATAAAAAACTTTTGATTAAAAAAAGCTTCCATTTTTGGAAGTTTTTTTTATTTTCGACAGAAAAATATATTGACAAAAATCAAAAAAAATGATATATAAGTTTCAGTTTAATCAATTATTTTTTTTATTATGAAGAATATCTTTTTGAGTAAGGGCAGTGAGGTTGTGTCGCTGGTAAATTACTATGAGTATTTACTTCCTCAATACGCGCCTTACTGTTTAGATTACAAATCGCAAAAGATTAAAGACATCACGCCTTGTATAAAGACTGATGGGAATTTTTTTGATCTTTTGACAGGGAAGCCTGTTTCTAAGACGGAAAACACACTAGAGTGGCCCGTATCAGTTGGCACGGCGTTCCGTTATAAAAACGGCAAATCTATTTTAATTTCTAGAAGTCTGTCTGACCGTCGCCTAATGATCATGGAGGACTTTACGTTTAATCCTCAATCTATGATCAAATACGATGTTATCTAGTTCTTAAAAAAACCATTTTCCTTATTGACGTGAGGTAAATGGTTTTTTAGTTTTTATTTTGTTGAATTTAAAGCACGCCACTCAAACCACTTGGCTATTTTCAAAAAACGGAAATAAGCATACGTTGTCGCCATCCAAAAACCACAGGTTCCATATAAAAAATAACGTTTTTTAAAATAATAAATCAAAAACTGACGCGGAAATTCAGTATATAAACGCAAACGCGTGTAATAGCGGCCTTCTTTTACAGCCACCTTAACCAATTCATCCGTATACATATTTAGTTTAAACCAAGTTTGTGTTAAAGAAACATACGAATAATGATAAACCTTAGATTGCAATTGTTCAACTACCGCGCCTTCACCGACCACAACTCTATCATGGGTTAAATCATCAGGCATATTGCTTTTTTTGCGGTTATACAGGCGCACTTGATTATAGGTCTTGGCAAATATTCTCGGCGTTTTATCTCCTGGCAGCATATCGCAAATCTTCATTTTATAAGCATCAGCCGTCGGTTTTTTCATTTTTTCTTTAATTTCAGCAATCAGTTCCGGCGATAAAACCTCATCTGCATCCAACGACAACACCCAATCATTATGACAAAGCTCTTGCCCATAATGCTTTTGCGCGGAAATATTTTTCCATTCATGAAACAAAAATGTGGCGCCGTTATTTTCGGCGATTTTTTTTGTATCGTCTGTACTGCCGCTATCTATCACAAAAATTTCATCCGCAACTTCTTTTAACGCTCGCAATGTCGCACCCAAACGTTTTTCTTCATTCAATGTAACAATATACGCCGATATTTTCACCATTTGCCTTTAACCTTTCTATTTTTGCCAAATATTATGATACTTTTATTTTTCATGCAATAAAAAAAGCCCTGAATTTAGAAAAACTCAGAGCTTCTTTTCGCTGATAAAATTAGCTTAAAATTCTTTAAGAACTTCGGCACTTTCGGCAGCGTTATCAATATTAACCATTGCAATAGTATTGTAACCGCAGTCGACGTGAACAACTTCACCGGTTACGGCAGCACCCAAATCAGAGAGTAAACTCAATGCCATGTTACCCACTTCATTTTGATGAACATTGCGTTGCAACGGCGCATTTAATTCATTCCAACGCAAGATTGTGCGAAAATCGCCAATTCCCGACGCAGCCAATGTTTTAATCGGACCGGAAGAAATAGCGTTGACACGAACACCTTGTTTTCCCATATCCACAGCGGCATAGCGAACCGAAGCTTCCAAAGCGGCTTTAGCCACCCCCATAATATTATAATTTGGCAACACGCGTTCTGACCCCAAATAGGTCAAAGTTACAATTGAACCGCCTTCATTCATAATTGGAGAAGCGCAACGGCAAGCTTCCAAAAATGAGTAGCAAGAAATATGCATAGTCATTGTAAAGTTGTCTAATGTGGTGTCAATTGTGCGGCCACGCAATTGATCTTTATCCGAAAAAGCAATAGCGTGAACAACAAAGTCAATTTTTCCCCATTTTTCACCCAATTCTTTAAAACAAGCTTCAACCGAAGCAGAATCCGACACGTCACATTTAATCAACATTGGATTATTCAGTTGTTCGGCCAAAGGTTTAACTCTTTTTTCCAACATTTCATTTTGATATGAAATTGCCAACTGAGCACCATGAGCGTTCAAAGCTTGCGCAATTCCCCAAGCAATAGATTTGTCATTGGCAAGACCCATAATCAAGCCTTTTTTACCAGCCATAAGTTGTTCAACAGCCATTTTCTAGTTCCTTTATAAATTTTGCTCTAGACTACTTCCCTTTTTGGAAGTAAGTTACTAGAGAGATACTTATACAAATTTATCCGTTTTGTAAACATTTTTTTGAAAGTTGTAAAATGGCAAACCAATTTAGCATAACAAAATTCAACAAACTTTGCCGACTTTTTTTTAAATATCTGCGTTGGCGCACCAAGGATGCCATGATTTTGCGCGTGGCCGCGTCCTTGAGTTATACAACGTTGATTGCCGTGGTGCCACTGATTGCCATTGCTTTAGCTATTTTTGCCGCTTTTCCGGTGTTTGAAAACATTCGAACGCAAGTACAAGATTCACTTATTCAATATTTTGTACCCAATATTGAACAGAACATTCAAAACTATATTATACAATTTGTTGCCGCCTCCAGCAAACTAACCACCATTGGCGTTTTGGGCATTGCCATCACGGCGATTTTATTGTTATTTACCATTGAAAACAGTTTCAATTTTATTTTTAAGGTTAAAAAGCACCGGCGTTTGGCCACCAAAATCACACTTTATTGGACAATCATCACCCTTTGTCCGCTGTTGGTTGGGACAACGCTTTCGCTTAAAGGTTATTTGATCACGCTAAAATATTTTCACCCCGAGCATTTTTTGGGATATAATTTTTTTGTAACATTTATTGTTCCTAATTTAATAACTTTTATTTTTTTATGGTTATCTTATTTAATTGTGCCCAATAAAAAAATACGAATTTTAAGCGCATTTAGCGGTGCTTGCGTTTCATTATGCCTCATTCTTCTTTTGCGTTTCGGCTTCGGCTATTTTTTGGTGTTAAACGTCACGTATCGCACGCTTTACGGAGCCCTCGCCACCGTGCCTATTTTGCTGATTTGGATGTATTCATGGTGGACTATTGTATTGTTTGGCGCTGTTGTCACGGCCACAATTGAAGAGTTTCGCAATCGTAAAAGCCTTTGGAAATAAAAATTATTCATAAACTTAAAAAAATGCTTGATAAAAGAACAAAGTTAGAACAATATACATTTCAGCGGATAAATTCAGACTTGTGTTGAGTTTTTAGGCAAAATGCGAGATAAAGAATTTAGAATAATTTTTTAAGGAAAACAAACATGGAAAAAGATAAAGCGTTAGACGCAGCCCTCAGCCAAATTGAACGTGCGTTCGGCAAAGGTTCTATTATGCGCCTTGGGCAAAACACCAATATTGATATTGAAGCTATTCCAACCGGTTCTCTAGGCATTGATATTGCTTTGGGAATCGGGGGATTGCCTAAAGGTCGAATTATTGAAATTTACGGACCGGAAAGCTCTGGTAAAACCACATTAGCCTTGAGCGTGAT
>JBNMLT010000072.1:0-6398 GCA_050874965.1 Alphaproteobacteria bacterium | reverse complement strand
CATACGTATAAGCTCTGGAACGTGCATAAAGCGGTTTTCCCAAATGCTTTCAGTTACCATTGCCGCACCATTGGCTACACACATTAAAGCCATAAATTGAGCCTGTAAATCAGTTGGAAAACCTGGATAATAGTCTGTATAAATATCAACACCTCGCAAATCGGCATGTTGAGCGTCAATAAGCAAACTGTTGGCGTGGCGTTTAATTGAAACGCCTGTTTTTTGTAATATATCCAACGGACATTGCAAATAGTCGGCATTTGCATTAATCAATTCCAAACATCCATGAGTGATGGCTGCCGCCACGGCATAGGAGCCGGCTTCGATTCGATCATTGATAATTTCGTGGGTTGCACCGTGTAGTTTCTCCACTCCTTGAATGGTTAGTGTTGATGTGTTCGCGCCTTCAATGCGGGCTCCCATTTTATTCAATAAACTAATAAGATCGGCAATTTCCGGTTCTTTGGCGGCGTTTTCAACAATAGTTTCGCCGTCAGCTAACGTGGCCGCCATTAAAATGTTGCAAGTGGCACCAACGGAAGCTGAATGAAAAGTGATATGCGCACCTTTTAAGCGGTCTTTTATGTTTGCAATAACATAGCCGTTTTTGATTTCTATATGAGCTCCCATCTGTTCAAGTGAACTTAAATGAATGTCCATTGGTCGGGCTCCAATAGCACAACCGCCGGGCAAAGAAAGTTCAACATGTCGATATTTAGTTAAAAGCGGTCCTAAAACATAGTAGGATGCGCGCATTTTTCGCACATAGTCATAAGGAGCGATAAGATTTATGGGGCGAGGTGTGCAATAGGTAAAAGTTTGGGTGCGGTGTCCATTTAACTCTTCCTGTTTTCCTTCTATTTGTGTGCCTATTTGTTGTAACAATAAATTAAGCGAAGTTATATCCGAGAGAATTGGTAAATTACGCAGGGTTACAGGCTCATCCGTAAGAAGAGAGGCGCAAATAATAGGTAAAGCGGTATTTTTGGCGCCACTAATAAAAACTTTGCCGAATAAAGGATTTCCACCGATAATTTTAATTTTATCCATTGCTTTGCTCCTTTTCCTGTTTGCGCCGATTTAATTCTTCCTGCTGTTTTTTGCGTTTTAGCAAATTTTTTTGCAAAGCTTTAGCTTCTTTTTCAAAACGTAGTTGTTGAGCTGATTTTTTAGTTTCTTTAGAAGCGGACATAATGATTCTCCTTAACCTGTTTGTATAAAAGTATATAAAATAAAAGATAAAATGCCCAGTAAAATGTCGTTTTATAAACATCTTAAAATAAAAGTGAATTTTTTTATAAAAATATGAAAAAAGTTCTTGCATTTTATTTTTAGATAAGGTATTAAATAACATGTTCGCAGATGATGCGGGTATAGCTCAGGGGTAGAGCGCAACCTTGCCAAGGTTGATGTCGTGGGTCCGAATCCCATTGCCCGCTCCAATTTTATTGATGAGAATCAAGTAGTTACAAAGTCGCTAATTTAGCGGCTTTTTTTATTTTTAAATTTTAGTTACTCTATAGGTACATTATTTTACTCAGCAAAAACTCTGATGTGCATAACTTTTTAGGATTCGTGCAAAAATAAAAGGCAGATAATCATTTATATCCACCTTTTTTCGTTTCAGATGTTGAGCTTTCTTTTTGTTCGGCACAATCTTCGGCTTATACAATTTATTGTTAAACAATTCGTATGCCCCAACGTCAAACGGTTTATTATCCGCCGCCTGCCGCTTTTTATTCTTCTTGTGTTTCGACATTTTCATTCCCTTTTTTAGCTTTTATTTTTTTCTACATATCTTTTGACTTCTTCTTCTACTATTTTAATTTGTTCGTCGTTCAAATTCAATATTTTCTTTGACGGTACTTTATAATAACCTTTTTTAGCCTTTTTATTTTCTAAACAAGTTGCATGGGTTGACGATGAATAATCAATATTGTTAGCCACCACAAATAAAAAATCGCCATAAAATTTATACTCATCGATATCAAAAACCGTAAATTCATCACAAGTATAAATTATTGGGCGTGGCTGATGTATAATCGGCTCTAAATTATAGTTTGGAACTCTTTCTTTTACAATCGGTAATGCCCATTTGGTAAAACGCATTTTAGCCAATCTGTCCTTTCCGATTCTTTTATCGCACGCCCATAAAATATATTTTATTCCTGTCGGCTCGTCAAACTGTAAAAGTTTATCTCTTGGTGTGTCTAAATATTGAGCAATTATATTTGCCGGACTAAGTTTGCCTATTTTTTCATCACTACCGTAAGAAAACCATTCATCATAATAACGGAAGTTACAATAAGCCGAATCTTTTTGACATTCCCATAGTATTTCATCATTTAGCTTAATAAAAAAATGTGTTCGATTAAGCTTTGACCACCCTGTTGTTAAACGCAAATTAGATTTATTAAATGCTATATTTAATCCGGGTGCAATTATGGTTTTAAGCCGTTTATTTACTTGATTCCATCTTTTCATCACTATTATCCATTTTTAATGTTTCAGGGTATTCTTTCGCAAAATTTTCCAGATATTTTTGAATTTTTTCGTTTTCTAGTCTATGGTTTGACTTTTTAGTGCCAACCTTGTCGCAATAATTGATTTTGTTAAACGTAACATCTGATTCTTCATAAAATCTATCTTCTATATTTCCATCTTTTGCATTTATTAAATCCATTGCCCACAATAGTTGAATAAATCTGTAATCCGGATTCTTTTCCACTTCATCAGCAATAATTCCTAAAATTTTACGATTAGCGTCAATTCTTTTCATTTTTATGCTCTCTATATAATTATAAATTACTAATAGCATTAAATCACGTCAAATATTGACATAGTATTTCCATATATTCAGTTTTATGACTAAAAACTTTATTAGATAGCGCATAATCTATCAAACATTTGTTTGCATAAGTATATTGAGGAATATCTTTAATAACCGGCGTATTTAACCAGATTATAATAGGTTCTAAAAACTGTTGATTCTTAATTTTTTCATCAAACACATCAAAAAATTGAATATTACTTATGGAATATATACTGTCTGCTCTTATTTTTATGGTAGCTAAAGTTTTTATATTGGAATTTATGTTTGATACAATTCCTTTGTCAAAACTTTCATTATTGCTCAAAACACAAATATGGATATGCGGGCTTAATAATTTATTTTCATTATCAAACGTATAGAAAATAAATTGTCCGACTTGTCCTTGCTTTTGTCCCATATTGGCTAAACAACAATCTCTTACCATTTTAATCCCTACCGTAAAAAAACAAACTAAGAAGTACAGCTATATTTTGTTCGTCGCTTAATGTTATATTTTCCATAATAAATAGCCATTTTCTATTTAATTATGATTATATAAACATTAAATCACGTCAAATATTGGCGTATAATTTACAAAAATTATGCACGTTTTGCTTTGCTTATATTTATAAAAAACAAATGATGATTATAATATATCCCGCGCATAAGTGTGATAATTTTAATTATCTTCAAATAACCTATTGATTTTATAAACTTATACATCAAACAAGCAAGGTTTATAAATATCCGCACAGAAAAAGCACTATCGGCATTAAATTTCTACCTTTTGCCAATTTTCGGGTTTGATAACTTTAACGTGCTTGCCCCAAGTATATAAGTGCCAATCCATTTCCAATCTGCCGCCGGCAAAAAATTTAACCGTCAACGTGCCGTCAGGATTTTTGGTCATTGTCTGATTCGGATGAAAGATATAATTGCTCGCTTCTGCCGCCGTTTCTGCGTCAAACAACCACTCCACTTCAAATGGTTTTTCGTGATACGCGCCAAAAGCTTCCTCGGCGTATTTTTGTAAGTTAAACCTTTTTAACATTTTTGCCGGTTGTGGCAAAACCTCAGCTTTGCGAATATTGCTCAAAATAAATGTATGCACATTGTCGCCAAAATAGCCGTCGGCGTGATGCGCCACTAAATAATGATTGCGCTCGCCATATAAAAAACCGTATGGATTCAGCACGTTAAAACTTTCTTTTCCGCTGTTTTTGTTATAATAAGTAATGCGCAACTGATGACATTCTAAAATTGCCTGCCGAATAGTTTTGATTATTTCTTTATCAATTTTCAATTTTGGTCCGGGGTGGCAAATATATCCCTCAGCCTCCAACAAGGCTTCGGCGTCAGGTTCTATTTTGCGCATAACATCAGGTTTTATACTGGCTTTAATTTTATCAATCAACTTGCCTAAAATTTGATTTTGTTCGTGCATTTGATTTTTGCAAAGCAGTGTGCGCATATTTTCTAAAAGCGACAATTCCTCGGCAGAAAATTGAATAAAATCGCGCAAAGTACCTTGTGGAATATACCACCTCTTGGTGTTGTTTTCGCCGCTTATCTCCACTGTTTGCGGAAATTTACACACAATCATATCTCGCATTCTTTCCGCCGTGCGGCGAGACACGCCATAATCTTGCATAATATCGCCCAGAGAAACACCCTCACGTGATGACTGCATTTTTGTTGCCAAATCCAACAAATCGTATGTCTTTTCGTATGCCATACTCGCTCCTTTTTTATTTCTTTCAGCGTATTACAAAATCATTACCATTTAGTTTATTTTTTCATAACCACGCCAAGTTTTGACACATAGGTTTATTATATTGCCGACAACAAAAGGAGGATACTATGGAAAAAACTATTATGATTTACACTGCTTGTTGCCTGGCTTCTTTAATAATGTTTTGTTGGGGACGTTATGTTGGCAAAAACATCACAACTCCGGCTGACTTATTCGGAACAATCAGCGGTATTGTGTTGGCTATGTTCTGTATTGGCTTCTTTAATTATTATATGTTGCCTTAATTTAATCAAAAATAGATTATCCAATTAGTCCGGCTTGAGCTAAAAGCTCAAGCTGGTCATTATTTTGGTCGTGTTCCCAAACTGTTAATCCATCGTTATCTTTAACATTAACATCTGCGCCAAACCTCAATAATAATCTGGTCTGTTCAACATTGTCAGCATACATCAGTGCTGTGTAACCATTATTGTTTTGTTCATTTATATTAGCACCAGCCTTTAAAAGAACTGCTATTTTTTGTCTTTTTATATCCTCTGTTGTAAACTTATCTAAAAGTGTCCATATTAATGCGGTATGACCAATTGCATAATCTCTTGCGGTTATATCCGCCCCAGCATTCAACAATAAATCCATTTGTTCCGGCGTTTGAGCAAACATCAATGCCGTAAAACCTAAATCGTCCTTAGCCAACACATCAGCTCCGGCTTTTAATAAAAGTTTTGTTTGTTCTGCGTTCCCCGCATACATTAACGCCGTTTTTCCTAAATTATCTTTTAAATTAACATCTGCTCCGGCTTCTATCAAAGTTTTAGTTTCTTTTTCATCCGACGATAGCATTAAAGCAGATTCTCCATTATAATTTTGAGCATTTACATTCGCGCCGTTTTTAATAAGCAACTTAATTTGTTTGCTATACTCTGTTTTCACTAAATTTATATGCGCATTATTCTGCTTGCCCATATTTTCTTTTGCGCATAACGCACACATCAAAACCGTGTTACCATTATTATCACGGATATTCACATCTGCCACGTAATCCAACAATAACTTAGTTAATTTTGAAAAAACAGACATTTTACATTTTGTTTCTTCAATATCTTTAAATTTATCCGGTTTTAAAACCGTTCTTATCAAAGAAAATTGTTCAAGAATATGCGTTAAAGCTGTTTTTCCCATATCATCTTGAGCATTTACGCATGCACCGGAATTTAATAAAATCTTAGCTGTTTTAGCACATTGTTGACGCATTAACGCCGTCTGACCATTATCGTTTTTTGCATTAACATCAGCTCCGATATCCAAAAGTGTTTTTAATTGCTTAGGACTTTTTGCCACCATTAAAGAATTATTCAAATCATTTACGGAAGCACCGCAATTAAGCATCATCTCAATAATTTTTTTATTGGGATTTTTATGTAATTCTATATAACTGCTTAGTATGCCCTCATAAATTTCCACACCGGAATCTATCAAAAATTGCGCAATTTTTTCATCTTTTACCCAAGTCAAGGCATTGTCATCACATATAGTTTTTGCGTTAACATCAGCCCCCGCAGCAACCAATAACTCAGCTTGTTCTAATGTTTTTGCCAACATTAATGGAGAAGCTTTCATAATGTCCTCTCTTACATTAACATCTGCCCCAAGCTCTATCAGTAATTTAGTTTGTTCCACAGTTTCTGCATAGGTTAATGGTGTTAACCCCATATCATTATTAGCATTTATATCTGCACCAGCATTTATTGCATTAACTATCCTTATTTTAAGCTTGTTAATGTCTTTTTCATCTCTCATTAAATCTGTTATAATATTATTTGAAATCATTATTAT